>CAXMSM010000111.1:0-4558 GCA_964195655.1 uncultured Gammaproteobacteria bacterium
CGGGAGTCGCTGGAGTTGAGTTGGTGGACCTCATAGCGGTGCCAGTCGTGCGGGACGAACGGACGGTGGAACCACACGGCGTGGTCCAGGCTGGCCGCGAAACCGAGGTTGTGCCGTATGGGCGTGCCCGGTGGCCGCGCGACCGGTACCGGGCCGAAGTCGGACATGAACGTCAGTGTGCAGGCGCGTACCAGGGCATCGTCCTCGATGTGCGCTCGGGTCTTGATCCAGAACGGCGGCACTACGAATGCCGATGTGTCGGCGGGTTCGGCGCGGACGTCGAACAGGGCGGCGAATTCGCTGGCCGGCGGCTTTGATTTCGCGTCGTCGAACGACACGCTCGGTGCGAGGTTGGGATGCTGGTCGGCCCCCGGCTCGGGCCGGTGAAAGGACGCGATCATTTCGAGGATGACAGCGCCGGTCTGGGTGGCGGTGACCCGCCGGGTGTCGAAAGAGCGGCCGTCGCGGGTACGTTCCACCCGCAGTTCGACATCGGTGCCGTACTTCCCGCCCCGGACAAAGTAGAGGTGCAGCGACTGCGGCAGCTTGTCGGAGTCGACCGTTGCTCCGGCCGCCGCTAGGGCTTGTGCGGCGATCAGCCCGCCGAACAAGCGATCACCCGGACCACCGTTCGGTTGCGGCACCACGAACGCATCGTCGTCGCGCCGGAACTGCAACAGCTCCGTTATCCAGGACATCGGTCGACACCTTATCGATCTCTGGGCGCCCACAGACGGCGACAAGCGCATCACGGCCACAGCACCGCCAAGAACGACGTAGCGTCTTCAAGTATGTGCCGCCTATTTGGCCTACACGCCGGTCGCAATGTGGTGATGGCGAACTTCTGGCTGCTGGACGCCGCCGATAGTCTCGCCGCTCAGAGCAAGCGCAACCCGGACGGCGCCGGAATTGGGGTGTTCGACGCGGCCGGGGAGCCAGTGCTGGACAAACAACCGATCGCGGCGTGGGAAGACGCCCAGTTCGCGGCCGAGGCGAAGAGCCTGAGCGGTACCACCTTCCTGGCTCATGTGCGGTATGCGACGACCGGCAATCTCGACGTGGGCAATACCCATCCCTTCCTGCAGGATGGCCGACTGTTCGCACACAACGGCGTGGTGGAGGGGATGGATACGCTCGATGCTCGGCTCGCCCAACTGGGCGTGGCGAGCCTGGTGATGGGCCAGACCGACAGCGAACGGGTCTTCGCGCTGATTACCTCCGCGATTCGGGCACGGGGCGGCGATGTGGGATCGGGGCTTACCGACGCCGTGAAGTGGTTGGCCGCCAATGTTCCCATCTTCGCCCTGAACGTGCTGCTTGCCACTGCGACCGACATGTGGGCCCTGCGTTACCCGGACGCCCATGGCCTCTATGTCTTGAATCGCCCCGGCGGATTGACCGAATTCGAGATGCAGACCCAGCGAATCCGCGCCAGTTCGGGGCAACTGAATGAGCGGCCGTCGGTGGTGTTCGCCAGTGAGCCAATGGATGACGACCCCGCGTGGCGGCTCATGGACCCAGGGGTGCTTGTGCATGTGGATGCGTCACTAACGGTGACGAATTCGATGGTCCTGCCGGATCCGCCGGCGCAGCAGTTGACTTTGGCGGACCTGTCGGGGCGGGCGGCCGCGGCGCAGGACGCTGAAACGGGATGACCCTGTCCCGGGGCTCGCACCCTGCGGACGGCACAGTTCGGGCGTACCCGCACAGGTGAGGTCGGTCAGTCAGGCGGTGGCTGGTGCAGGCGCCCCGATCAGGTGTCCCTGTACCTGATCGACCCCTAGATCGACTAGTAGAGCTAAAGTCTCGGCGTTCTCGACGCCCTCTGCCGTGGTCACCAGCCCGAATTCTTTGGCGATGCCGATGATCACCTTCACCACCGATTCGTCCCGCTTGTTCTCTAGTAGGCCGCGAACGAAACTCATGTCGATCTTCAAACTGTGCAGAGAAATCCTGCGAAGCTCGGTGAATGTGCCAAAGCCAGTGCCGAAGTCGTCAAGGGCCACCTGACATCCCAACAGCTTCATCTCGTCTGAGAAGTGTTCAGCGACGTCCAGCGATGCTAGAGCAGCGTGTTCGGTGATCTCAAAGGAAATCCCTCCGTCGAGATCTCCTGCGTTCGTGACGGCGTCGGTGATCGCGTCCATTGTTGACGGATCGCCGATCGAGTTTGCTGAAAGGTTGACTGCGACATGACGGCCGGCCTGAGCCAACTCGATGCCCCGAGCCAGCATGTACCTGTCGATGAGTGGCATCATGCCGAACCGCTCCGCTTGCGGGAGGAAGCTATCGGGAGCTATCAGCTTGCCGTCGGATCCCACCAACCGTACGAGAAGTTCTTCCTCGACCAATTGCGCGGTGCGCGCGTCGACGATCGGCTGGGAGTACGCGACAAGGCGTCCATCACTAATCGCACTTGAAATGAGCTCTTCGAAATCCAGCCGTTCCCGCATTTCATTTTCCAGGCGTTTACGCTCGGTGATGTCGGTACTGATCACGCCAATCCCAATGATCTGACCCCGCCCGCTGTCGACAGGGAACACCTGGGCATCGACCGTCAACTGCATACCGTCCGCCGTCACTTCATGCTCAAACCTCGTGCTCTCACCCTGCAACGCACGCGTGTCGGCGGCGCGCAGCTCCTCCAGCAGATCCGATGGCAGGAGCTCGTCTGCGGTTAGGCCTAGGGCCTCGCCTGGATCAGTGACGCCGACAAGGTCACAAAACGCTTGGTTCACCAGTTCGTAATGGCGTTCGCGGTTTCGTATCGAGATAGCGCTGGGAGCGTTTGTGACTATCAATCGGAGTCGCTCATTGGCTTCCAGCAGTCGTTTCTGCTCCTGCTGGATCAGGTAGAACGTGGCCACGCCGACGAGGATCGTGCTTACCGATATCGAGAGGGCCCATGCCGCATCGTCGCGTAGGCCGAGGCTCAGGAACGCCGATCGTGATAGCCCGATGAGGGTGGGAGGCCCAGCGAGGATGCCAACCATCCGAACCAGTGTCCACCGATCGGGTCGGGCCAGCAGCCAGGCGAGCGGATTGCGGTCTACGCGAGTCGCGAATGCCGCAGTGACCAGCAGCATTATGGCTGTGGCCGTCGAGATCCCCATGCCGGTTGATCGCGTGGCAGTGACGAGCGAGAGAGATTCAAATATGGAGCTCGCGACGATGAAGTCCGGCAGGGCCGTCGCGGCTAAGAGGCTGAGCGTCCATGCCACCGGGGTCCACCGGCGATCCAGGTGGGTCAGCCCAACCGCCAGTGACAACAGCAGCACCGAGGATGCCGTCTGGGGGCTGGGACGGCCAAGTAGGTACGGTTGCGCCGCTCGCATCGTTTCGGAGAACCACATCTCGTCCAGGCCGAACGAACTACCGGTCGCGTACTCCGCGAGAAACACCAAGGCCACAGCACCCGCCGCCGCGGCCAAGCCACACCCGACACCCACCCGGGCGCGTGACGGGCGCCCTAGCTGCGCCAGGATCGCAATCCCTAAACCCGCCACGAGCACGGCAGACCACGGCGCCATCTGTGGCCAGGACGAAAAGAACCGCGTCAACCCGTCGATGCCCGTCGCCCAGCCGACCCAGTTCGCCACGGCAATGGCGAACACCGCCACGACGGCGGCGCGCGGCCACCAGGCCAACACCGCTTCTAATCGCCCAGGAGGGTCACTAGACAGAGCCGCGGGCACGTCATCCCCTCCTCGGTGTCTGGCCACAAGTATTGGAATTCCGCCTACCAGGTTGTTCTTTTCCAATCTACGGGGATTGCTCTACTTTCTCGCCACCTCTGCTTTCTCGCTACCGCGGGGCTTTCTTGGCCGCCTGCTCGGCAGCGTGGTCCTCGATCGCTTTGCCGATCGCGTGGGCAGCGCGGTCAACGAACTCGGTCCCGCTTTCGGTCACCCAGTTGCGGGAGGCCGCCGGTGCCACGAGTTGGCCGGTGAAATGCGGGATGACGTACTGCGCGAAGAGTTCGTAACTGTGCAATTTCGCGGCGGGCGGGGCCCAGTCGTGGTCGAAGAGAAGAAACGCACCGAAGCCGCCGTTGCTCGCGTCGACGAGCTCGGAAATCTTGGCCACCGCGTCCTCAGGCGTACCGATCACGGCGAAGCCGGATGCTCGGTTATTTTCGACGATTTCAGCCGGCGTGTCCCCCTGTACCGGCCCCGCGGGCAGGATGTGGCTGAAGTAGCGAGAGAACTGCGCAATTCCGTACTCAACATCACGCTCGGCTTGCTCGCGGGTGTCGGCAATGTGCATCGGACCGACGAGCCGCCACTTCGACCTGTCGGCGACGTGACCGTGCTCGAGGGCGACCTCATCCCATGTCGTCCAATGCTGGGCAAGCAGGTCCATGCCCTGTTTCGCGGTGGCCGCGATCGACAGCATGCCGACACCGTGCTTGCCCGCTCCCCGTGGCCCGGTGGGGGAGAACGACGCCGCGACCGCTACGTCGAAACATGGTTCGGTGTAAGGCTTCAGCTGCAGGCGCGCGTCCTGGAGGGTGAACCCGTCGGTGTGCATGGTGACCGTTTCGCCACGCAGAAGTCGC
>CAXMSM010000112.1:0-3365 GCA_964195655.1 uncultured Gammaproteobacteria bacterium
GAGATCAATGACGTGGCATTCGTCGGCGTCAATCATCCCGAGCACGGCCCGGGGTTCGACCTGTGGGTGGGCGGCGGCCTGTCCACCAACCCGATGCTGGGCCAGCGGGTCGGCGCATGGGTGCCGCTCGATGAGGTGCCCGATGTGTGGGAAAGCGTGGTCAGCGTCTTCCGCGACTACGGCTACCGCCGGCTGCGGGCCAAGGCCCGGATGAAGTTCCTGATCAAGGACTGGGGCGTTGAAAAGTTTAGGAAAATTCTCGAGACCGAGTACCTCGAGCGGCCACTGATAGACGGACCTGCCCCCGAGCCGGTGCCTCGGCCTATCGACCACGTCGGGGTGCAGAAGCTCCGCAATGGCTTGAACGCCGTAGGCGTGGCCCCGATCGCCGGCCGGGTTTCCGGCACGATCCTGTCCAAGGTCGCTGACCTGGCCGAGTCAGCGGGCAGCAACCGGGTCCGGTTTACCCCCTACCAGAAGCTCATCGTGCTCGATGTCCCTGATGAAAAGCTCGATGAGCTGCGTGCCGGGCTCGATGCACTCGGGCTGCCCTCGACCCCGTCGCACTGGCGGCGCAATCTGATGGCCTGCACCGGCATCGAGTTCTGCAAGCTGAGTTTCGCCGAGACGCGCAAGCGGGCGCAGGTGTTGGTTCCCGAACTGGAGCAGCGTATGGAGGACATCAACACGTTGCTCGACGTGCCCATCACTGTCAACATCAACGGCTGCCCGAACTCGTGTGCCCGCATCCAGGTCGCCGACATCGGGTTCAAGGGCCAGATGATCGATTCAGGCGAAGGCGGTGACGGTCCTGAGGAAGGCTTCCAGGTGCATCTGGGCGGCAGCCTGGGTCTGGATAGCGGTTTCGGCCGCAAGCTGCGCCAGCACAAGGTCCCGTCCAGCGAGCTCGGCGACTATGTCGACAGAATCGTTCGCAACTTCGTGAAACAACGCGAGCAGGGTGAGCGTTTCGCTACATGGGCATTGAGAGCTGATGAAGCGGAGTTGAGATGACGGAATCGATCACGGAGACCGATCTGCAGGCCCTCGCCGAACGCGGCGCGGCTGAACTCGGTACCGAAGCCAGTGCTGATGACCTGCTGCGCTGGACCGACGAGCACTTCGGTGCGGGCTACATCGTCGCGTCGAACATGCAGGATGCGGTGTTGGTGGATCTCGCCGCCAAGGTCCGCCCGGGCGTGGATGTGCTGTTCCTCGACACCGGGTACCACTTCGTCGAGACCATCGGCACCCGTGACGCCGTCGAAGCGGTCTACGACGTCAACGTCGTCAACGTGCGCCCCGAACACACTGTGGCCGAGCAGGATGCACTCCTTGGTAAGAACCTATTCGAGCGCCAGCCCAACGAGTGCTGCCGGATGCGCAAAGTCGAGCCGCTGTCCAGGGCATTGAGCGGCTACGCCGCCTGGGTGACCGGCATTCGTCGGGTGGAAGCACCGACCCGCGCTAACGCTCCACTGATCAGCTGGGACAGGGCTTTTGGACTTGTAAAGATCAACCCACTGGCGGCGTGGAGCGACGAGGACATGCAGAGCTACATCGATGACAACGGCATCCTGGTCAATCCCCTTGTGTTCGAAGGCTATCCATCGATCGGATGCGCACCCTGCACAAACAAGCCCACCGGAGGTGCCGACGCGCGCAGTGGCCGCTGGGCAGGTCAAAACAAGACGGAATGCGGGCTGCACGCCTCGTGATGCGGCCAGTTCCCGGCTGCCACCCACTCATCCTCACCGCGCACGGTAGCGCCGACCCGCGGTCGGCATTGACGGCGCGGTCGATCGTCGACTGCATAAGTCGGCTCCGTCCGGGCCTCGACGCACGAGTTGCGTTCTGCGAACAGAACTCCCCGAATCTTCGCGACGTACTCGCAACGGTGAGGAACGACCATGCGGTAGTCGCCCCACTTCTTCTTTCCGACGCGTACCACGCGCGGGTCGACATCCCCGCGGCGATCGCCGACTCCGGCTCCGACGCCCGCCGGGCCGAGGTGCTCGGCGAGGACGACCGGCTGATCCATGTGCTGCGCCAGCGCCTTGAGCAAGCCGGGGTATCCCGGCTGGATCCCACCGTCGGGGTGCTGGTGACCGCGGTCGGCTCGTCGCGACCCCAGGCCAATGCAGCCACCGCGGCGGTGGCGCGTGAGCTGACGCTGACGACGCGATGGACAGCCACGACCACATTCGCGACCGGCCCACGCCCGACGCTTCCGGAGGCCTCAGAACTGCTGCGCGAGCGTGGTGCCACCCAATTGGTCATCGCGCCCTGGTTTCTGGCCCACGGCCGCATCACCGACCGCGTGGCGGCGTTCGCACGCGCACAGCACATCCCGATGTCGGCGCCGCTCGGCGTCCATCGGCAGGTGGCTGAGACGGTGCTGGACCGTTTCGACGCGACCACGGTAGCCCGCGCCGTCGCATAGAACACTGGGCGTTCAGACCACCAAGAACACTGGGCGTTCAGACCACCAAGAACACTGGGCGTTCAGACCACCGGCACCCGGGTGGCACGCACGTAGACGGTGTCACCCTCTTTCAGCCCCAGCGCTTCGGCATCACCGCGGGTGATCTGCGCAGTGAATGACGTCTGGGTCGCCGCGTTGGTGAGTTCCACGCGAACCTCAAAGCCCAGCAGTACGATTCGGTCGACGGTGGCCCTGGTCACACCGGTGGCCTGCGCGGGCGTGTCGCCTTTGGCGCTAGCCATATCAGGGTTGAGGCCGACGCGGATATCGTGGGGCCGCACCAGCAAGCCGTTGAGTGAGGACACCGCACCAAGGAAAGACATCACGAACGCGTTCGCGGGCCTGTCGTAGACATCGGTGGGCGAACCGACCTGTTCGATGCGGCCTTGATTGAGCACCGCGATGCGGTCGGCAACATCAAGTGCCTCCGACTGGTCGTGTGTCACCAGAACGGTCGTGACATGCACTTCGTCGTGCAGTCGGCGCAGCCAGGCTCGAAGATCCTCGCGAACTTTAGCGTCCAGCGCACCGAACGGCTCATCCAGCAATAGCACTTCCGGATCGACGGCCAGCGCGCGCGCCAGCGCCATGCGCTGGCGTTGACCGCCCGAGAGCTGGTTGGGATAGCGGGTTTGAAAGCCGCTCAGCCCCACCACTTCCAACAGGTTGTCGACCTTGGTCTTGATCTCGGTCTTGGACTTCTTTCGGATCTTCAGGCCGAACGCGACGTTGTCACGCACCGTTAGATGCTTGAACGCGGCATAGTGCTGGAACACGAAGCCGATCCCGCGCTTCTGCGGCGGCACCCGGGTGACGTCGCGGCCGTTGATCGTGATGGTGCCGCTGTCGGGTTCGTCGAGTCCGGCGATCGCGCGCAACA
>CAXMSM010000113.1:0-2577 GCA_964195655.1 uncultured Gammaproteobacteria bacterium
GCAACCGAGCCAAAGAAGGCTGGCGACGCCGCCGAGGTGGATGACGTCGAGAAGACGGTGGAGACTGACGCCGAGGAGAATTCTGCCGCGGACGAGGTCGAAAAGACGGCCGCCGCCGACGACGATTCTGCCGCCGACGACGATTCCGGCGAGGCTGAGGCCGCACCGGCGACACAGAAGCGGCATATCGAGTGGTCGCGCGTCGTCGCCTTCGGTCTGCTGCCGGCGTTGGCTCTGGTGCTCGCATTGGGCGCCGGATACCTCAAGTGGCGGGACGATTCCAATCGCGACGGGGTGATATCGGCTAATCCGTCGGGACAGCTGTCGTTGGCTGAATCGTCTGTGCAGGCTGCCAAAGATACGACGATCGCGCTGTTGTCGTATCAGCCTGACACGGTTGAACAGCAGCTTGGGGCAGCCCGGGACCTGCTGGCCGGAGAGTTCCGCGAGTCTTACACCGCGCTGACGACTGACGTGGTGATCCCCGGTGCGCAGGAGAAGCAGATCGCCGCGGTCGCCTCGGTTCCCGCCGCGGCGTCGGTATCGGCGACCCCAACTGATGCAGTCGTGCTGGTATTCGTCAACCAGACGGTGAGTGTAGGGCGGGATCCACCGACCGACACCGCGTCGAGCGTCCGGGTAACGCTGGAGAAGGTCGGCGATCGCTGGCTGATCTCCAAGTTTGACCCGGTGTAACGGAGAGGTCAGTGCTTGTGCTGCCCCGGGTGGCTGCGCGCTAACAGAGGCAGCAGCACCCGCCGCGGCGCCAGGCGGTTGAGTAGGGCCGCCGCGCGGTTCGAAGTCCCCGGTAACGATCACCGACCTACCCCGATCCAGGCCATGGTTGGCCGATTTGGCTACCGCGTCGGGGGCAGCCTCGACATGCGGCACAGCCTAATGTGGTCATCGTGATGGAGCGCCGACTCGCCGCGGTCGATGCGCAGACCTACTGGATGTCGGCGAAGATCCCCAACGACCAGTTCCTGCTGTATGTATTCGATGAGGGTTCGACGGACGTTGATCGAGCGCTGCGCGAAATCCAAGGCAGAGCCCAGGTTTGCCCCGAACTGAAACTGCGCATCGTCGACGACCGGGGCCTGGTCTTTCCGGTGTGGGCGCTCCGCGAGGTCGGTCCCGATCAATTCGTGGTGCATGACCCGGCTGACCGCACTTGGGTGCGGTGCCTGGCGGTGGTGACGGCGCTTGCCGAAGATCAGCTCGATCCGCGAGTCATGAGTTGGCGGCTCCATGTGTTCCCCGCCATCGAAGGTGTGCCCGGGGCGCATCACCGCGGGACGGTGGCGGTGCTGCAGATCTGTCATGCGCTCGGCGACGGCGTTCGGGCCTCGGCGCTGGCGGGATACTTGTTCGGACGCGCCGGTACTGTGCCGGCTGTTGGGGTACGGCGACATACCGCGGCTGGCTTTGCGCGACGAGCGTTCTCGGCGGGGCGTGCCCATCGAGGGTTGGTTCGCGACACGGCCACGGGATTGGTTCCGGCGCAGGCACTATCGCTGCCGGTGTTACGCACCAACGCGCGACCGTCCGGACCTCGTCATGTCCGAATGGTGATCTGCGAGCGTGGACGCCTTCCGGGGCCGACGATTACGGTGGGCGTACTGGCGGCGGTGTCGGCAGCGCTTTCCGGGCACCTACGTGAACTTGGCGATGACCCTGCGCTGTTGGGCGCAGAGGTCCCGATGGCGAAATCCGGTCCGCGCCTGGCGCACAACCATTTCGGCAATGTCGGTGTCGGCCTTCACCCGGATATGGAGAACGGGCTAAGGGCTCACCGGATTGCCGCTGATCTGCACGAACGTCGGCGTCGGGCTACCCACCCGGCGATGCGCGCGGACAACATGGCGGTCGCCGCGATTCCCGCGCCTGTACTCCGTTGGGGAGTGGCGCAGTTCGACCCGGATGTCCGGTCGCCGACGGTCACCGGTAACACCGTGGTCTCCAGCGTCAACCGCGGCGCAAAGGATCTGCGGTTCGGCGCTGCGCGAGTCTTGTTGACCGCGGGGTTTCCCAGCCTGTCACCGATGATGGGGCTGACGCACGGTGTGCACGGTATCGGCGACACGATTGCGGTCAGTGTGCACGCGGCCGAGTCGGCGATCGGCGACGTCGACGCCTACATGCAGCGGTTGGAATGGGAACTGCGAAGCTAGGTTTGACCGGTTGGTGCGGCAGCGGCGGTAAACATCGAGCGGGTCGCGGCCTGGCGGTCGTCACCCATGCCCACCAGCGTGTCGATGATCAGCGGGCCGAGAATCTGGGTCAGCCCATGCCCGTCGTGCCCGAAGAAGCCGGCCATTTCGAGCATCACCGCGCCGTGGTTGAGGCTCCACAGTCGACCGGCCACGGCCAGTTCGTCGTCGTGTCGTATCCGGCCTGCGGCGACCATCCGGTGCACGGCGTAGCGGAGCGCGCCGAACGAGGTTGCCCACTCAATGCGGTTGGTCGCGCTGCCGGCGACCGTCAGGTCCGCGCGGTAGGCGGCGATCGACGTCGGCGAGGATGTGCCGAACATCAGTTGGTAGCGCGCAGGGTTGGCGAGCGCGAAGCGGTGATAGG
>CAXMSM010000114.1:0-3321 GCA_964195655.1 uncultured Gammaproteobacteria bacterium
CGCCATGGCAGCCGATGGCGGTGCTGGCAGAAACGGAATCCCTGGCCTCGGGACATGCCATCCTCGGGCTTCCCGGTGGTCTGAGGTGGGTGGCCCGCCACGATCCCGACGGCTTCCAACCACCGCACAGATTCGTCGACGTGTTGTCGTGCGACGGACCAAGGTCGTGGCCGCCCCGCGCCATCGGTTGGTGGCGCCACACCCACGAGTTCAGCGACGCCGGCAACGGTGCCACCCGAGTCCGCGACCGGGTCGACACCCCCGTCCCTGCGGCGGCGTTGAAGTCGACCTTTGCCTACCGGCATCGTCAGCTTGCCGACGACCTGGCCGCGCACCGCGACGCCGCGCTGGCCGGGGCGAAACCACTGGTCATTGCGCTCAGCGGAGCATCCGGCACGGTCGGCACGGCACTGAGCGCCCTTCTCGCCACGGGCGGACACCAGGTCATCCGGCTGGTCCGTCGACCCGCCGCGACCAAGGGCGAACGCCAGTGGGACCCGGCCGCACCGACGCCCGGGATGTTGTCGGGTGTCGACGCCGTTGTCCACCTGGCAGGCGCGTCGATCGCGGGGAGGTTCACCGATGGGCACAAAGCAGCGGTTCGTGACACCCGGATCGAGCCGACCCGCAGGCTGGCCGAGGCGGCCGCACGCGCCGAGAACGGGCCGGACACCTTCCTCAGCGCATCGGCAATCGGCTTCTACGGATACGACCGCGGCAACGCGATACTCGACGAGGCCAGCTCGCGCGGTCACGGTTTCCTCGCCGACGTCGTCGCGGACTGGGAGGCGGCGACAGCGCCCGCAGCAGACGAGGGACTGCGGGTGATTCACGTTCGCACCGGCATTGTGCAGGCGTCGAATGGCGGGACCCTGAAGTTGCTGCGTCCACTGTTTGCATCGGGGCTGGGGGGTCGACTTGGCAGCGGACGCCAGTGGCTGTCCTGGATCGGGCTCGACGATCTGCTCGACATCTACTACCGCGCCCTCTATGACACCCGGCTGACCGGGCCGCTCAACGCCGTGGCGCCCGAGCCCGTCCGCAACAGCGAGTACACCAAGACGCTCGCCCGGGCGCTGCGCCGTCCGGCGGTACTCCCGGTGTCGTCGATTGGACCCCGAATTCTGTTGGGCCACCTCGGTGCTCAGGAACTAGCGATGGCTGATCAACGAGTCGTGCCCGCCAAGCTGCATGCGCTCGGGCATCGTTTCCGCCAGCCGACCCTCGGCCAGGCGCTAGCACACCAACTAGGCCACGAGATCGGCTGAGCCTTACGCCAGGTTCGAAACCAAAGCATCCGAGCACTTCGTTGTTGATCCCGTTGGCCACAGAATGCTGAACACGAAGTGCCGGGCATGATCCACAGTTCGTCAGAGAGGTCGTTGCCGCGGGCCTCGAGTTCGGTCGCCAGGCCGCCGTCACTGATCAGCATGTCGGCGGACGGAACGGCGAAGCCGGAAGCGCTCATCGGCAGCCTGCAAGGGGGCTGGCGGAGAGCGCCCGGCCCTCGATTAGGTCACACATGCAATCCGAACAGCGGGTCGCTCCGAATTCCACACCACAACAGGCGGAAGAGGAGCAAACAGTGGTGTCAACAGATGCGAACAGCAGCGTACGGTGGCCGACCAGCGTCATTGCCGGAGTGCACGGGGCATTGCCCCCCAACCGGTACAGCCAGTCCGAGATCACCGAGGCGCTGGTTCAGCTGCCCCAGTTTGCCCCGCACGCGGATCTGATTCGGAAATTCCACCAGACCGCGAAGGTCAACCATCGCCATCTCGCGCTGCCGCTGGAGCGCTACACGGAGTTGACCGATTTCGGCGACACGAACTCGACTTTCATCGATAACGCCGTCGACCTCGGATGCGACGCAGTCTCGGCGGCTCTGGACGACGCCGGCTTCGGCCCTGATGACGTCGACATGATCATGTCGACTACGGTCACCGGCATCGCGGTGCCGTCTTTGGAGGCTCGAATCGCCGGCCGGCTCGGCATGCGCTCCGACGTGCGACGCGTCCCCTTGTTCGGACTGGGATGCGTGGGCGGAGCGGCGGGCATGGCCCGCGTCCACGACTATCTGCGCGGCAACCCCGATGGGGTTGCGGTGCTGGTGTCGGCCGAACTGTGCTCGCTGAACTTCGCCGCCCTCGACGCGGACATCGCGGGTCTGGTGGGCACGGCTCTGTTCGCCGACGGTGCGGCCGCGGTAGTGGCAGTCGGTGAGCGCCGGGCTGAGAAGCTGGGCATCACCGGGCCGCGGATCATCGATTCGGCCAGCCGGCTGTACCCGAACTCGTTGCGCACGATGGGCTGGGATATCGGCGCCTCCGGGTTCCAGCTCGTGTTGTCCCCAGAGGTGCCCGACATGGTCAGCACCTACCTGCGTGACGACATGACTGGCTTCCTCGGCGGCCACGACCTCGAGATCGACGACATCGGCGTGTGGGTCAGCCATCCCGGCGGCCCGAAGGTCATCGAGGCAATCTCCGAAAGCCTCACGCTGCCCGCCGATGCGCTGGAGCTCACCTGGCGCTCCCTCGCCGAAATCGGCAACATCTCGTCGTCGTCGGTCTTGCACATCCTGCGCGACACGATGGACAAACGCCCCGCGGACGGATCGCCCGCGCTGATGATGGCAATGGGTCCCGGATTCTGCTCGGAACTCGTGCTCATGAAGTGGCAGTGAGTGCCGACCTCATGACGTGGTATCTGATTCTTATCTTCATAGTCGGCGTCGAACGCCTCGCCGAATTGGTAATCGCACAACGCAATCTTGCCTGGAGCCGGGCCCGTGGCGGCGTCGAGATCGGTGCGGGCCACTACCCGGTAATGGTCGTTCTGCATCTGGCCCTGTTGGTCGGCTGCGTGGTGGAAGTCGCGGTGATGCATCGCCCGTTCATCCCGGCGCTGGGGTGGCCGATGCTGGCGCTGGTCATCGCAGCCCAAGGCCTACGCTGGTGGTGCATCACCACCCTGGGCCGGCAATGGAATACTCGCGTCGTCGTGATCCCGGGCGCGCCCCGCATCGAGGGCGGACCCTACCGCTGGATCCCGCACCCGAACTACGTCGCCGTCGCGGTCGAAGGGTTCGCTCTGGCGATGGTCCACACCGCGTGGGTGACCGCTTTGGCCTTCACCATCCTCAACGCGGCTCTCATGAGTACCCGCATATCCGTGGAGAACTCAGCGTTAGCGAGGCTTTCGTGAACGATCTTCTGGTCGCCGGCGCCGGTCCGGCGGGGCTGTTCACGGCCATCCACGCCGCCCGCGCAGGGCTCCAAGTCACCGTGGTGGAACGCCGCCCCGGGCCCACCGACAAGG
>CAXMSM010000115.1:0-9512 GCA_964195655.1 uncultured Gammaproteobacteria bacterium
GGGGACCTTGGGGACCTTGGGGACCTTGGGGACCTTGGGGACCTTGGGGACCTTGGGGCCGCGAACCCGCGCCTGGAATCCACCCGACATCGCCACGGTCAGGACACCGATACCGGCGAACCACACGAAGACCGCGGGCGCGAACGTCGTCTGATCGACGCCGACGTCGCCGAAGTTGCCCAGGGCTCCGCCTCCGGCCCAGGCCAGCAGCGCCATCGTGACGGCCGCGATAGCCGCCGCGACGATCACCTTGGCCAGCGCCGACAGCAGGGGAAGCGGTCGTCGCGCGCACTGTTGCCCGACCGCGACACCGGACACTGCGCCCACAATCAGCAGGGCCACCCACACCGGTCCGAGAGGCGGAGTCGGTACCGCGGCCAACACCGGCAGCGCCGGGATGTCCCCGCCGAAAACGGTGAATGAGCTGAACGTCGCCAACCCCACATGGGCGCTGGAGCCCACCGCCACCGCCGCCGTGCCGACCATGACGTTGGGTAGGTAGAGCACCGACAGCGCCGTCAGGCTCAACTGCCCGAACATCGAATCGGTGATTGAGTACAACTCATGCATCGTCGACCAGTGCACGACCAGCGACCCTGCGACAACCACGCCGGATAGCCCCATCAGCGCGATCACCCCAACCACAGCCGCCCGGAAAGAGTCAGGCAACCACTTCGGCAGCGGGGAGGCGGCTAGCAACCGCCGACCCACGCGTGAACTCACGCCGAGCAGCGCGCCGGTCAGGTGCACGATGAACACGCTCCCGAACGCAACCAGAGCGTCGGGCGTCTGGAGTTCAGTGAGCACCGACGCGGCATCGTGGATCACCGCCAGGCAGATCGCCGTGATCAGCACGGGACCACCCAGTGCCGAGGCCACTACCCATCGGGTGACGAACCAGGATGCGCTGGTGGTGGCCCTCGCCGTGGTGCGTGCAGTGCCATAGATCATGACCAGCACCGGGAACAGTGGCATCACACCGAGCGCATTGCCGGCGATCGACACCGGGACCTGATGCACGCCTAGCCATAGGCTGGCGATGGCGCCGAGCGCACCGGTCATGTCGCTGTTGGCCATCAGCAGCTGCAGCAGCACCACCGCAGCGATGATGACCAGAGCGACCAGGGACGGCCCGAACGCCACCCGGAGCAGGTCGCGCGCCTGGTGCGTCCCGACTGGTCGGTTCTCCACGGTTTTGGCCGCTCCTCGGACACGCTCAGGCGCACGACGTTCGCGCACGCGCGGCTCAGACTACGACGATGTCGGATCCGACTGCGACTGATGCTGAGCGGGCGTCTGTGTCGTCGGCTGTGCGGGCGCCTGGGCCGGCGGCGCATTGCCCGGTGCGGGCCGACCGTAGGTGGGGAACCCGGTGGGTGGAGTCGGCGACCCGGACTCTCCGGACGGCGCGACCGCGGGGAACCCCCCAGTGGACGGCCCGTTGCTCGGATAGCCGCCCCCGCCGTACTGCGACGGTTGACCCGGCCGCTGCTGCGGAGGCCCCTGCTGATGCGTCGGCGGGCCGTGCTGAGGCTGTCCCGGCGGTTGACCGTAGTACGCGCCGGGGTACTGGCTGTATTGCTGCGGCTGCTCGAACCTGGGTCGCGGTACCGGAGCGGCGATGACTCCGGAGTCGAGCAGCACAACTCCGACACCGATGATCGTCTGGATAGCGGTGAACGCGACAACGAGGTACAGACCCCAACCGATGGTCACAGAGCTGGGGGCGGTAAGCACTATCGAGATGACGAGCAGGAAGCTCAGCAGTGGGAGCACCCCGACCAGCGCCGTCCGGGCCGGTTGCTTCGGTAGCAGTCCCACCCCGGCGATCAGGGCAGCCAGGACGGACGCGACCACCGCGAGGTCGACCCGAAACGGTGTGATGAAGAACTCGGTGCCCGCGGTGAACTGCGGGCCGAAGCTCGCCAGGTAGACGAGAAGGCCGAAAGCGGCGACAGCCGCGGCGAGGTACGCCGGCAGCTTGTTCAGGCCGGCGGCGTCGCTTTCAGATGGCCCGGCGAACTGCTGAGTTGGCGCGGCGAACTGCGCGCCGGGCTGCTGCGAGGGTGAGTAGCCGGGGCCTCCGGGCGCGCCTTGTGGGTACGACATGACCTCTCCTGTGCTGTACGGGCCGTCGGATCGACGGTGACATCGACGTTGCCGACATGTACGACTGGGCTCGACCGCGATAGCGACGGACCCCTCAACGATTCGATGATCCACGCTAGCGCACCTCCGGGGTACCGCTGTCACGCCTCCAGCACCAGCCGGCGCGGCTGGGAGTCCGTGCGCAGCCAATGCACGCAGCAGCGAGGACAGGTGGACGTCACCGGCGCTACCACCCGGCTACTGGCCAACACCCGCCCCCTTGCGCCCGAAGATTGGAACACGTTCTAATTCTCGGTATGGATTTTGGTTTGGTGTTGTTCACTTCGGATCGCGGTATCACCCCGGCAGCGGCGGCCAAGCTGGCCGACGACCACGGCTTCACAACGTTCTACGTACCCGAACACACCCACATCCCGATCAAACGTCAGGCCGCCCACCCCACCACCGGCGACGGGTCACTTCCCGATGACCGCTATATGCGCACCCTGGACCCCTGGGTGTCCCTGGGTGCCGCCGCCGCGGTCACCACGAAGGTCCGGCTGTCTACCGCGGTCGCACTGCCCGTCGAACACGACCCCATCACCCTTGCCAAGTCCATCGCCTCCCTCGACCACCTCTCCGGCGGCCGGGTTTCCCTGGGCGTCGGGTTCGGCTGGAACACCGATGAACTGGCCGACCACAACGTCCCCCCCGCACGCCGACGCACCATGCTGCGCGAATATCTCGAAGCTATGCGCGCCCTGTGGACCCAGGAAGAGGCTGAGTACCACGGCGAATTCGTCGACTTCGGGCCCAGCTGGGCCTGGCCGAAACCCGTCCAAGCCCACATCCCGGTCCTTGTCGGCGCCGCGGGCACCGAAAAGAACTTCAAATGGATCGCCCGCTCGGCCGACGGCTGGATCACCACTCCCCGCGACATCGCCATCGACGAACCCGTCAAACTCCTGCAGGACACCTGGGCCGCCGCCGACCGCAACGGCGCCCCCCACATCGTGGCCCTGGACTTGAAACCCGACCCCGACAAACTGCGCAGGTGGAAAGACCTGGGCGTCACCGAAGTCCTTTTCGGCCTGCCCGACCGCAGCCCCGACGATGTCGCCGCCTACGTCGAACGACTCGCAGGAAAACTCGACGGACTCGGCTGACGTTCATGCTCACGCCGACATCGATGACGCTGTTGTGATGGCCTCGAACCGCGTTTTGGGACTATGCGCCCTCGCCATCACAGCCACGATCGCGTCGAGTGCCACCCTCGGCGGGTGCGGCCACTCCGACGGCGCACCGCAATCCCGCCGCCGCTGCCCGCCTTGACCAAAATCACTGCACATAAGGGCAATTCAACGTGTGGCGTGGGTGATGATGGAACTACCGCATGCCGCGTCGGTGACCACGGCTCCGTACTGACCTCGACGTCCACGACACTCTTTTCAGCTAAGCACTGCTCGGTTACCGTGCTCAGTCGGCGTCACGGTGATCTTCGCGCCCAGCGGATCACCCTCTGACATCAAAGAAACCAGGTCGGCGTCCTCACTGGTCGCCATGAAACGGCTATCGTCGGCGTTCAGGCGCCCGACGATAATTCCGGTCCGCACCGACCAGTCATAGCGCACCGAGTAGGTCTCGATCGCGCCAGCCCCGTTGGCGACCTCCGTCACCGGCACCGCCGGCAACGCTGCCACCTGCTTCGCCAGTTCGGCACTTCGGGACGTCCGCCATTCGGTGGGGTGAGTCGAGTAAACGCCCACTGAGTACTTGCTCATAATCCCGCCATTGGCGCCTACGAAACCGAATTGCCCAGGCTTGTCTCGCATCTGGATGACAGTCTCGGCGATTCCGTGCAGCGAATAGCTGTTTCCCGGTCCACCGAAGTATGGAAGTCCGCCAGTCAGCGTCAGGCCACGCGGGTCGTCGGCTGACACCCCGAGCGCCTCGCAGATCAGAAACACCGGGAATGGGAAACAGCTGTAGAGGTCAAAGGTGGCGATGTCGTCGACACCGATGCCGGCCACCCGTAACCCCTCGTGAGCGGCCAACGCCGAAGCTGGACCTGCGCCCAGGTCGCCGCGCTCCAGCAGAGCCTGCTCGACCAGGTCGGAGTGTCCGTGTAGGTACACCCACTTCTCTTCCGGCACACCGAGTCTGCGTGCTGCGTCGGCAGACATGACCACAGCGGCGGCGCCTTGGTTGACGGTATCGCGGGCGACGAGCAGCCGAGGGTACGGGTCGCAGATCATCCGGTTCACGTCGGTGATGGTCTCGATCTCGTCCACCGACCGCTCCACCGGAGACGACGAGAACGGGTTCTTGGCAGCGATTTTCGACATCGGAGCGAACAGCTGCGCCATCTGGTGTCGATACTCGCGGACGCCGAGGCCGAGGCGTGCCCGCCGCGCGTTGTCGAGCAGACCGTACTGAACGGGCGCACTCGTGAGCCCGTGCTGCACGGTGTACTCATCGACATAGCTGAAGATCTGGTGCCCGCGGTCCTCAAGCTGACCGTCGACATGTTCGGTGAAATCGGGTTTGTCATCTCTGTTGGCGAAGTACTTTGCGGTCGAGCCGGGCTCGGAGCCCATGATGATGACAACGTCGGCGTCCCCCGCGACGATCGCGCTGCCGGCCTCGGTGACGAGCTTTTGCGGACCCTGCCCCCCGACTGGTTCCAGAACCACGCGGGCGGGGTCACCGCCAAGGCGATTCATCACCGATCGCGGGTAGTTGTTCGACTTGCCCAGCGTCGCCGGTATCGGCCCCGAGATTTCGAACTGCCTCAGCCCGAAAACGGTGTCGACGGCCTCGGCGACCCCGGCTTCGTCAGCGCCGGTGTCAGCCAGCGCCGCTTGCGCCGCGGCCGTCGCGAGGTCCACGGCCGACATACCGCGATAGCCCGGGTTCTCGATCCGTTCAGTGAACTGCCCGACACCGACGATAACTGGCGTCCGCGGATCAACTGCCATGCTGCTCCCGGGAAAAGGGCTAGCCAAGGGAAGTGCTAGAGGCTTTCGAAGATCTCGCGGGCGAGCTTGGCGGCTTCCGACGGCGTCTTGCCGACCTTCACCCCCGCAGCCTCCAGCGCCTCCTGCTTGGCCGCGGCCGTGCCCGACGAGCCTGACACGATAGCGCCGGCGTGGCCCATGGTCTTGCCTTCCGGCGCGGTAAAGCCGGCAACGTATCCGACCACCGGCTTGGAGACGTTGGCTTTGATGTAGTCGGCGGCGCGCTCCTCAGCGTCGCCCCCGATCTCACCGATCATCACGATGACCTTGGTCTCGGGATCCTTCTCGAACGCCTCGATGGCGTCGATGTGGGTGGTGCCGACGACTGGGTCGCCGCCGATGCCGATGGAGGTCGAGAAACCGAGGTCCCGCAGCTCGTACATCATCTGGTAGGTCAGCGTGCCGGACTTCGATACCAGCCCGATCGGACCTTTGCCGGTGATGTTGTTCGGTGTGATGCCGACCAGTGACTCACCTGGCGTGATGATGCCCGGGCAGTTAGGTCCGATGATGCGGGTCTTCTTTCCCTTCTGGACGTTGTAGGCCCACGCATAAGCACTGTCCTGCACCGGAATTCCCTCGGTAATGACCACCAGCAGTGGGATCTCGGCGTCGATCGCCTCGATGATGGCGTCCCGGGAGAAGGCAGGCGGCACGAACGCGATCGACACGTCGGCGCCGGTCTCCTTCATCGCCTCGGCGACGCTCGCGAACACGGGTAGTTTGACTTCTTCGCCCGCCTTGTTCACATGGGTCACCTGGGTTCCGGCCTTGCGGGCGTTTACGCCGCCGACCACCTGGGTACCCGCCTTCAGCATCAGCCCAGTGTGCTTGGTGCCCTCACCGCCGGTGATGCCCTGAACGATGACCTTGGATTTGGAGTTAAGGAAGATAGACACGAGCCATGAGTCCTTTTCTACTTGTTCGCCAGCTCGGCGGCTTTGTCGGCGCCGGAGTCCATGGTGTCCGCCTGGATCACCAGCGGGTGATCGGCCTCGGCCAGAATGCGACGGCCCTCCTCGACGTTGTTGCCGTCGAGTCGCACAACCAGCGGCTTGTTCGCATCGTCCCCGAGCGTCTTCAACGCTCCGACAATGCCGTTGGCCACGGCGTCACACGCGGTGATGCCGCCGAATACGTTGACAAACACGCTCTTGACCTGGCTATCGCCCAGGATGACGTCGAGACCGGCGGCCATCACCTCGGCCGACGCGCCACCGCCGATGTCAAGGAAGTTGGCGGGCTTCACGCCGCCGTGCTTCTCACCGGCGTAGGCCACAACGTCAAGGGTGGACATGACCAGACCGGCACCGTTGCCGATGATGCCGACCGCGCCGTCGAGTTTGACGTAGTTGAGGTCGTTCTCCTTGGCCTTGAGCTCAAGCGGATCGGTGGCGGCCTTGTCCTCGAACTCGACGTGTCCAGGCTGGCGGAAGTCGGCGTTCGCATCGAGAGTGACCTTGCCGTCCAGCGCCAGGATCTGACCATCCGGCGTGCGCACCAACGGGTTGACCTCGACGAGCGTGGCGTCCTCACCGACGAAGACGTCCCACAGCTTGGCGATGGTCACCGCAGCGGCGTCGAGCACCTCCGCAGGCAGATGACCCTGCTCGGCGATCGACCGCGCGGTGGCCAGGTCGACGCCCTTGACCGCGTCCACCGGCACCTTGGCGAGCCGCTCAGGCTTGGTGGCGGCCACTTCCTCGATCTCCACACCGCCCTCGACCGAGCACATTGCCAGGTAGGTGCGGTTGGTGCGGTCGAGCAGGAAGGAGATGTAGTACTCCTCGGCGATGTCACTGGCCTCGGCGACCAGCAGCTTCTTGACGATGTGGCCCTTGATGTCCAGGCCAAGGATGTTCTGCGCGTGAGTGAGTGCCTCGTCGGGAGTCGCGGCGTACTTGACACCACCGGCTTTACCGCGGCCACCGACCTTGACCTGAGCCTTCACCATCACGGGCTTGCCGATTTCCTCGGCGATAGCCTTCGCGTCCTGGGCGGAATCGGTGACCCTGCCGGGCGTCGTCGGGACGTTGTGCTTGGCGAACAGTTCCTTCGCCTGATACTCGAAGAGATCCATGGACTCACCGTCTGTCTGTCGTTGTCATCCGCACTCGCTGCGACTCTCCCGCCCGCCGAACTTCCACACGCGTGTTTGGTCCCACCGGGTTCGGTGGAACTTTATCGACACGCTCACACGCCATCGCCACCGCCTACCTTCATGTCGTGGATTTCACCTCCCCAGGGTCGTGATTAAAGTCACAATCCCCGGCGGAATATTCGCTCGGGTTGGCACTTTGATTGGAATTTGGTTAACGTCCTCTGATCAAGATAACGGTCTGATCACGACGACAAGGAATTTTCAGGTTGACTCAGCATCGTTCACCTCGGCCCGTTGAGGGATTTTCGTCAAACGTCAGCACCGGGAGGTCGGGCATTCGTCCCGCCGTCACGGCATCCGGAATCACCGCTCCTGGACTTACTGAGGTCACCGACATCATTCCGTTCAATGAGTTTGGGGAGATCGGCGGTCTCGCCGATTCGGACTTCCTGCCGCAAGCCGCGTTCGACCGCGGCGCGCGGATCATCCACGCGCCTGAGCTCGACGACATGCACGACACCGACGACCTCGTGCCGTTGCGCCTGGAAGTACCCACGAAGTTCCGCACGCGGCGGCGCGCAGCCGCCCGGGCGTACCACGAAAGCCACACCGACGTCAGCGACGGAACAGCGGAAACCGACGTCATCGATATGCGGGGCCGCGAGGGCCTCCATCGCAAGACCGAAGTGCCCGTCAAGGGTCGCCTGATGGTCGCCGCCATGGCCGTCGGAGCCACCGCGGCCGGTGCCTACACGGTGAGCAACGAGGTACAGAAGGCTCCCGCGGAGACGGTGCTCGCTGCCGACCAGACCGCGACGGACGGCAGCACCGTCATCACGGGCTCAGTTGACGGCATGCAGGTCGTGACCGTCACTCCAGCCGCAAACTCGGCCGTTCATGCCGAGGAGATCGTCAAAGCCGCGGCATTCGCCCAGGAACGTGCCGAACGCGAAGCCCGCCTGACCCTCCCCCAGTTCGCCATGCCCACACGGGGCTTGTGGACTTCCGGGTTCGGCTATCGCTGGGGCGTGCTGCACGGCGGGATCGACATTGCCAACTCGATCGGCACCCCGATCTTGGCCGCCGCCGACGGAGTGGTCATGTCCGCTGGATACGAAGGCGGCTACGGCAACAGGGTGAAACTGCGCCATTCCGACGGTACGGCGACGCTTTACGGCCACACCAGCTCCGTCCTCGTCAACGTCGGCGAGCGGGTGATGGCCGGTGATCAGATCGCCCGGATGGGCAATACCGGCAACTCGACCGGGCCGCACCTGCATTTCGAAGTGCACCTCAACGGCACCGACCGGGTCGACCCGGTCGGCTGGCTGGCCGAGCGGGGAATCACCGCCGGCAGCTACGTTGGCTGAGTGGCCCGAGACGACGATCTGTCTCCCGGTTCACCCTCTTCATCGGAAACACACTCTTCGCGCGAGCGCTCATCGGAAACACACACGCGGATCATCCGTCGCACTCCACTGAGCACCCCGTCCCAGCCGCTGCCGGCACCTTCCGACCCTCCGACGCGGGGGCATTCCCCTAGCCAGCCGGGGTCCCACCCGCTTGCGGGAGACATCATCCGTCGGCACCCGACCGGCGAGATTCCCACCACGCTGCCCGAACCCCCGACAGCTGCTGTTCGTGCTCCCGGTGTGCGCGACACCGCTGCCCGCGCGAAGCCCGTCGCGGTGGGTCCGTCTCGTTCCCCTGCGGCCCACCCAAAGCCGGCCATCGTCGCGGCCGTCGTGAGCATCCTGTCGGGGTGGGCGACCGCCCTCATCGCAACGGACCTGATCACCGGGTGGTGGCAGACGGACCCGTTGTTCTGTGTTGCAGTCGGGTTCCTGGCGGCAATCTCGGCGGCCGGCACCATCGGCGGGGTGATCGCGTTGTTGCTGCGCCGCCGGATCGGCCGGCTACTGATCGTGGTCGGGTCGGTCGTTGCCATGCTGATCTTCACGAGCCTGTTCGTCGCGGGCGCGAAGCTACCCGCGGTGGTATACGCCATGCCGCTCCTGCCGTTGGCGGCGATCGGGCTGGCGATGCTGCCCGACACCACACGCTGGATCGGCACGGGCTAGCCACGGCAACGCTGATCTAACAAAACGCTGACCTACAGCTTGGAGACCGGCGCATGGTTGTGCATGAGCTTCACCCGGCCGGCACTGCCGAAGTCGATCAACGACATGGCCGATTCGCCGATGCCTGACACTTCCTCGACCCTGCCGAGCCCGTACTTGTCGTGGGTGACCCGATCGCCGGGTTCCAGCACCAGTAGAGGACGCTTGCCTACCGACGACCGCATA
>CAXMSM010000116.1:0-7712 GCA_964195655.1 uncultured Gammaproteobacteria bacterium
CTCTGATCGCCGCGCCACGTCCGGACGCGTCCTTCAGCGACATGAACGACGCGGTCGCCCATCTGGAGAAGCTGGCCGCCGAAGTTCCCAGCGTCACGGTGTTGCCGAACCCGCTGGGCACACCTGGGGCACAGCCCGCCCCACAGCCGGACCGCCCATACGTCATCACCCTGCAATTGGACTTCGAGAACACGGGCGCCGTCGACGTCGCCAGACAGCTACGGCAGAAGGTCGGGGTCACCGGTGACCAGCCCGGTGAAATGGAGAACGGCAAGGTCCGTCTTTATGTGATCGGGCAGGGCGCTCTGGGCGCGGCCGCCACCCTGGCCACCAAGCACGACATCGCACAGGCCGAGAAGTGGAACCTTCCGATCGTGCTGATCGTCCTGCTCGCAGTGTTCGGTTCCCTGGCCGCTGCCGCAATGCCGCTGCTGCTGGGGATCTGCACCGTCGTCGTCACGATGGGGCTGGTCTACCTACTGTCGACCTTCACGACGATGTCGGTATTCGTGACATCGACGGTGTCGATGTTCGGCATCGCCGTGGCCATCGACTACTCGCTGTTCATCCTCATGCGTTTCCGCGAGGAGCTTCGCGCCGGTCGAGAGCCCGAGGACGCCGCGGATGCCGCGATGGCGACCTCGGGTCTGGCGGTGGTGCTGTCTGGCTTGACGGTGATCGCTTCGGTCACCGGTATCTACCTGATCAACACCCCGGTGCTGCAGTCGATGGCCACCGGGGCCATCCTCGCGGTGGCGGTGGCGGTGCTCACCTCGACCACGCTGACCCCGGCGGTGCTGGCGACGTTCGGCCGCGCCGCGGCGAAGCGTTCGTCGTACCTGCATTGGTCGCGACACCCGGAATCGACCCAATCCCGGTTCTGGTCCCGCTGGACCGGCTGGGTGATGCGCAGCCCGTGGCTGTCCGCCCTGGCGGCGACAGCGTTGTTGCTGGTGTTGGCCGCACCGGCGTTCTCGATGATTCTGGGCAACAGCATGCAGCGGCAGTTCGAATCGACCCACGAGATCCGTGGCGGGGTGAACGCGGCAGCCCACGCGTTGGGCCCCGGCGCGCTCGGCCCGGTCCGCGTTCTGGTGACCTTTCCCGACGGCAACGCCGCCTCGGCAGCCGCCAAGGAGCCCCTGCTCGACTCGATCCGGCAGAAGATGACCCAGGCGCCCAACACCGTGTCGGTCACGCAGGCGATGTTCGGCAACGACTACCGCAGCGCGCTGCTGTCGGCGGTGCTGTCGGTCGATCCCGAGGACCTGTCGGCCCGCGACACCGTCGACTGGATGCGCGAGCAGCTTCCGCCGGTCGACGAGGGACGCGCGCGGATCGACGTCGGTGGCCCCACCGCGCTCATCAAGGACTTCGACGACAGAGTGGCCCACACGCAACCGCTGGTGTTCGGGTTCGTCGCGTTGATCGCGTTCGTCATGTTGCTCATTTCGATCCGGTCTGTGGTCTTGGCGTTCAAGGGCGTGCTGATGACCGTGCTGTCGGTGGCGGCCGCCTACGGAAGCTTGGTGGTCGTCTTCCAGTGGGGCTGGTTCTCTGACCTCGGCTTCAAACAGATCTCGTCGCTGGACAGCACGATCCCCCCCTTGGTGCTGGCGCTCACCTTCGGGTTGTCGATGGACTACGAGATATTTCTGCTCACCCGAATCCGGGAACGTTTCCTGCAGACCGGAAACACCCGCGACGCCGTCGCATACGGCGTCAGCACAAGCGCGCGCACCATTACCAGCGCCGCGCTGATCATGATCGCCGTCTTCATCGGGTTCGCCTTCGCCGGTATGCCGTTGGTCGCCCAGCTCGGCGTGGCCTGTGCGGTGGCCATCGCCGTCGATGCGACCGTTGTACGGCTGGTATTGGTTCCCGCGCTGATGGCCATGTTCGACGAATGGAACTGGTGGCTGCCGCGCTGGTTGGACCGCGTCCTGCCGTCCGTCGACTTCGAGAAGCCACTACCCAAAGCCGACATTCACGACCTCGTCATCATCCCCGACGACATCTCCGCGCTTGCGCCATCCGGATCAGAATTGCGCACCATGGTGAAGTCCGCTGCCAAGCTGAAAACCCTTGCTCCTCAATGCATCACGGTGGCCGACCCGCTCGCGTTCAGCGGGTGCCAGCCACGCAAAGTGCTGGGCAGCAGCCCGCTCAGGGATAACGACGGGCACCTCACCGCCGCCATCGGTAACCGTGCCCACGGCAAGACCGTCGCGGTCAGACTCCCCAAGCATCCGGTAACCATGTGGCGGGGCAGGCTCGACGTCGCACTTGATGCCCTGGCCGTCCAGGCCGGCACTGAGAACAACGCCGGCGATACGCGCTCTCGCATGCAGCGCAGCAGCCCAATGGAGACCACCAACGTGCTGCTGCCCACCGGTGACCGGCTGCAGATTCCGACCGGGGCCGAGACGCTTCGGCTCAAAAGCTTTCTGGTGATGCAGCGCAACACCACCCGCGATTACACCGAGTTCGCCGAACTCGTCGACGCGATGGACACACAGACCGCGGCAGAAGTGCTCTCCGGTATGGATCGGTACTACTCTGGTCAACCAGCACGCACACACTGGGTGGCCACCCAGCTGGTGCGCCGCCTGGCAGAACCTCGCCCCTCCGATGGCCCCGAGGCCGCAGTCCCGGGGCCCGGCGCGGAGACTGAGTGGGCGCGGGTCAGGCAGCGCTGCCTGACGTTGGCGGTGGCAATGCTGGAGGAGGGGAGGTGACGGTGACCCCTGAAATCCGGGGCGAGGTACAGGGCACGGACCGGGGTCTGTCTTCCGCGCGCAGCCGAGCGCCGCAACCTCCGCCAAATGCCCGGCCGGTGGAATTCTGGCCGACTGCTGAGATTCGCGCCGCGCTGGAGAACGACGACCTCGGCGTGTGGCAGCGCATTGTCGCCGCGATCAAACGCGATCCGTTCGGCAGGACGGCGCGCCAGGTCGAAGAGGTCCTCGAGACCGCCAGGCCGTACGGAGTGTCCCGCGCCATGTCGGAGGTACTCGATCGCGCGCGCGAACACCTTGAGGCTAATGAGTGCGCCGAGGTAGCCCGACACGTACACCTGCTGCGTGATCGCTCCGGCCTCGGCGAACACGAGTTCGCGTCGCGCATCGGTGTGCCCACCGAGGACCTCGAAAGGTACCTGCAGGGCAGCGTCAGTCCCCCGGCGTCGCTGATGATCCGGATGGGCCGGCTTTCCGAACGATTCGCCAAGATGCGTAATCACAGCCCGCCCACGGGATAACGCCCCGGCCACGGGATAGCGTTCCTGGTCGCAGATCGGCCGACGATCACAACCGTGGGTCCTCACTCGCGAGGCCATTCGCGCGGAGTGGAAGGATGTCGGCGTGACGGTAGAAGCGAATCGCGAGACGAAATCCGGCATCGACCTGAGCTTCATCGACGCCAAGGTCCGACCCCAGGATGACTTGTTCGGTCACGTCAACGGCCGCTGGCTTACCGAATATCAAATCCCCGCGGACCGTGCCACCGATGGGGCATTCCGCACGCTATACGACCGCGCCGAGGAGCAGATCGCAGACCTGATCACTGAAGCCGCCGCGACAGCGACGGCGGCTCCGTCCGAGGTCATGGGCACGGTCACGGTCGCGGGTACAGCCGCGGGTACAGCCGCAGATGCGCAACGCATCGGCGATCTCTATGCGAGCTTCATGGATGAGCAAGCAGTTCGCCAGCGCGGCCTCGCGCCACTGCTCGACGAGTTGGCCGACATCGATGCGGCAAGCACCCCCGACGCCCTGGCGGCGGTGCTCGGCGCACTGCAGCGCACCGGAATTGGCGGAGGCACCGCCCTCTACATCGACACCGATGCCAAGGACTCAACCCGCTACCTGCTGCATCTGACCCAGTCGGGCATCGGACTGCCCGACGAGTCGTACTTCCGCGACGAACAGCACGCTGAGATCCTGGCCGCATATCCCCGACACATCGCCGCGATGTTCGCGCACGTCTACGGTGGCTCCGGACAAGCTGCAGCCGACGACCACGCCCAGACCGCCGCCGCGGTCGTCGCGCTGGAGACCAAGATCGCGGCGACGCACTGGGATGTGGTCAAGCGGCGCGACGCCGATTTGACGTACAACCTGCGCACGTTCGCCGAACTGATCGCCCAAGCACCCGGTTTCGACTGGACAGGTTGGCTCACCGCTTTGGGAGCTCATGCCTCCGGCGGCCAGAGCCGAACTGCCGAGGTAGTAGTGCGTCAGCCCGACTTCCTCACCGGGTTCGCCGCCCTATGGGCGGGCGAGAACCTCGAGGACTGGAAGAACTGGGCGCGGTGGCGGGTGATCCACGCCAGGGCGTCACTGCTCATTGATGAATTGATCGCCGAGGACTTCGCGTTCTACGGCCGAAAGTTGTCGGGCACCGAAGAGATCCGCGCTCGCTGGAAGCGCGGCGTCTCGGTGGTGGAGAGCTTGATGGGTGACGCGCTGGGCCGACTCTACGTCGAGCGCTTCTTCCCGCCGCGGGCCAAGGCGCGGATGGACGAACTCGTCGTCAACCTTCGCGAGGCTTACCGGGTCAGCATCGGCACGTTGGATTGGATGACACCGCAGACCAGAGAGAAGGCGCTGGTCAAGCTCGACAAATTCACCCCTAAGATCGGGTATCCGCCCAGGTGGCGGGACTATTCGACGCTGGTGATCGAGCGTGGCGATTTGTACGGCAACTACCGACGCGGCTACGTGGTCGAGTACGAACGCGAGCTGGCGAAGCTCGGCGGACCCGTGGATCGCGACGAGTGGTTCATGACGCCGCAGACTGTCAACGCGTATTACAACCCCGGTATGAACGAGATCGTGTTTCCGGCGGCAATACTGCAGTCCCCGTTCTTCGACCCTGATGCCGACGACGCCGCCAACTACGGTGGCATCGGCGCGGTCATCGGACACGAGATCGGGCACGGGTTCGACGACCAGGGCGCCAAGTACGACGGTGACGGCAATCTCGTGGACTGGTGGACTGACGAGGATCGGACCGAATTCGGCTTACGCACTAAGGCTTTGATCGACCAATACGACGATTATGTCCCTCGTGAGTTCGCCTCCGACGTCGATGGCCGCCACGTGAACGGCGCGTTCACGGTCGGCGAGAACATTGGCGACCTCGGCGGCCTTTCCATCGCATTGCTGGCCTATCGGCTGTCACTGAACGGCGCACCTGCGCCGGTAATCGATGGGCTCACCGGTCAACAGCGCGTCTTCTTCGGCTGGGCTCAGGTGTGGCGGACTAAATCCCGAGACGCCGAAGCGGTCCGTCGCCTCGCAGTTGATCCGCACTCACCGCCCGAGTTCCGTTGCAACGGCGTGATCCGCAACATCGACTCGTTCTACGAGGCGTTCGTGGTCGACGAGGCGGACTCGCTCTATCTCGAACCGCAACGCCGGGTGCGCATCTGGAACTAGCGGCGCGGGCCGGCCAGAAAAGGCATGAGCGCCAATAGATATCCAGCCAACAGGACCAGTGGGGCGGCCAGTGGCAGCCAAGGTAACTGCACCGGTACCGTCACGGCTACGGTCACGACCGCAGCGAAGCCAACGGCGGCGCCCATGGTCGGCATGGTGGCGCGGCCCGCACCGTGCCGCAGCACCAGATACGCCGTGGCGGCGAGTCCGGCGAGTGCGGTGTACATCGGTGCAGGATCGGCGAGCACGACGGTGATCACCGTCAGGAGCACCGCGACAGTGGCAACCGGCCGCAACCACCCGGCGACTAGGACAGCGATCAGCGCCGCTGCGACCACTATCAGTGTGGTCGGGTCGGCACGGTGTGCAGCCGCACCGACCATCAGCACTCCGAAGGCACTGGGCAGCAGCAACTTCTCCAACGCCGGCCGCTCAGACACCCGACCCTCAGGCAGGGAAGTCACCGCCGTGTTCCCGTCCGCCGTTCGGGCACCAGTGCCATCGCCTGGTCAAGCGTGACACCTCCCGGCCAGCCCACAACGTCAACGCCGACGGTGGCCATGTCGCGGTACATGAACGAGCGCTCCAGAGCCCACATTCGGTTGACCAGCGGATCGTGCTCACCTTCCAGCGGGCTGCCTTCAAGGACATCGACAGCGACCACGGTATGACCTCGCTTGCGTAGATCGATTAGCGCCAAAGCGAATTCGGTCTCAAGCATGGTGGAGAATGCGACGACCATTGCGCCCGGCGGCATGGCGGGCCGAGGCGCCAGGGTGCCCGTAGCCGTCTCGAAAGTGTCGGCGGCACCGAGCATCGTGTCGAGAATCCGGTAGAACTGGCGCTGCCCGGTGTCTGGGCCCAGCCAGCGGGTGTCGCGGCTGCCGAGAGCCACCAACCCGGCACGGTCGCCGTAGCGCAGCGCGCTCTGCACAACCTGCGCCGCACCGCGCGCCGTCCGTTCGCTCGCGGCCGTGGCCGGACCCGGTGGCTGCGCATAAGTGTCGACCAGGACGACCACCTCAGCGGCCCGGTCGGTCAGCCGTTCGGTGACGTGCAGCGCGTTGCGGCGCGCGCTGACCGGCCAATTCACCGTTCGCAGCTGGTCGCCGGGGACATAAGGCCGAATGCTGGCGTATTCGACGCCGGGACCGACGTGGCGGGTCAGATGCGTACCAAGCCGGTCAAGCAGGTCGGTGCGCGGGATCGGCGTGGACTGCGGCGGTGCCACCGGGAATACACACACCTCGGCGACATCAACGATGCCGGTGCCCTCGAGTAGACCGCCGCGACCGAGCACCCGCACCGTGGCCCGGACCGGGTACCGGCCCCAGCGTGCCGCCTGCACGGCGACGGTCCGACCTGCTGCAGCCTCCACCGACCTTTCGGCAACGACTTCGCTCGGGACGACTTCTCTCGGGACGACTATTCGTGAGGCGACTTCTGTCGAGACGACCTCGAGTTCCATTCCGGGCAAGACCGAATAGTCCAATTCGACCGCACCGCCGTCGCCGGCTTCCGCCCATATGCTGACCTGCACCTGCTCGGATTCGAAACACCTCTGCAACCCCGGCTGCCCCTGCACCTCGACGGTCGGCACCGGCCGCTGCCAACCGATGGAACACAGCACACCGAGCAGCGGTGCCGCGAATGCGATGAGCTCCCACCTTGCAGTGAACAAGGCACAGGCGATCGCCACACCGGCGCAGGTAGCGATCGAGCGGGTCAGCGGCGCTGCACGCCAACGTAACTCAGCGATCACACTTGAGGGCTCGCCGGGAGAGGTCACAGTGCTCCCCGTGCCCGGGGCACGGGGAGACGCCGAAGGAGTTCGTCGACGACGTCAGATCCCTGCAACCGACGGACCCACATCTCCGGTCGCAGGCTGATCCGGTGCGCCATCGTCGGCACTGCCAATGCCTTCACATCCTCGGGTATGACGTAGTCGCGGCCGAGGAGCAACGCACGGGCCCGCGCGAGTTGCACCAGATCGAGTTCCGCGCGCGGGCTGGCGCCGACGGCGACCTGTGGATGCTGTCTACTCGCGGTGGCGAGCGAAACCACATACTGCAGCACATCATCGTGGACCGTCACCAACTCGACCGACTCCTGCATGGCAAGCAGATCGCTGGCGTCGACCACCTGCTGCACGGTCGGGCGCACCGATCCGCGGTCGAGTCGACGGCGCAGCATCGTGGCCTCGTCCTGCTCAGACAGGTACTTCAGTTCCAGCCTGATGGCGAACCGGTCCAGTTGCGCCTCGGGCAGCGG
>CAXMSM010000117.1:0-3007 GCA_964195655.1 uncultured Gammaproteobacteria bacterium
CGACCACCTTGTTCAGGTCGACCTTCGTCCCCCGGCCCGAACGAGGCCGCACGCCGTTGATCACCGCGATCGAGTTAGCCACCATGTCCTCATGGCCGTGAGCGTCCAGCCAGTCCAGCGTCGCCGACGCACTGCGCGCGCCGTCCACCGAACCCGAGCTGATCACCACCAGCACGTCGGCCTTATCGATCACCGCCGACATCGCCGAGTGCAGCATGCCAGTGCCGCAGTCGGTGAGCACCAGACTGTAGAACCGCTCGAGCACTTCCAGGGTGCGGGCGTAGTCCTGCGAGCTGAACGCCTCGGACACTGCGGGATCGCTCTCGGAGGCGAGTACCTCCAGGCGGCTCGGCCCCTGCGACGTGTAGCGCCGCACGTCGCTGTAGGCCGCGATTCCCTCCGCGTCACGCAACAGGTGCCGCACGGTTGCCGGTGTCTCCAACGGCACTTTCTGACTCAGCGTGCCCCGGTCAGGGTTGGCGTCCACCGCGACTACCCGATCCCCGCGCGTGGTGGCGAACGTCGCCCCCAACGTCGCGGTGATGGTCGTCTTGCCGACACCGCCTTTCTGGGAGAGCAGGGCAATTCGGTAGCACCCGCGCAGCGGGCGTTGCACCTGCGCGACCAAAGTGTCGTGGCGTATCACCTTGGGGCTCTCCCCGGGATCGATCAGCCGGGCCGAGGCCCAATACACCCACTTGCGCCAGCCGGCGGAGGGAGCCCGTCTGGCCTTGCCGAGCAGCGCGACCGTCGAAAGGTCGAAGTAGGGCGGCGGATCGGGTTCATACAGTTCGGGCAGTGCTGGCTCGGGCAGTGCCAGCTCGGCGAGTGCCGACTCGGGGTTCCGGTCCACAACGACCGGCGGCGTCCCCTGCGGTGGCGTCGGGGCTGTCCACTCGGCAGGTACCGTATCTTTCCTGGCCGCGGGATCGATGAACCGATGCTGCGCCCGAAACCCGCTCGGCAGGTCAGACAACAGTTGATCCCCTCTCCTCGCGACGCTCAGCCACCATGTTCTCTCGTCGTCCTCTTGTCGGCTCAGCCGACGCCTGCATATGAATGCAATCCGGCAGTGACCAGGTTGATGAAGAATAAGTTGAATATCATCGCAATCAACCCGGCGACGTTGATCCACGCAGCTTTTCGGTCCCGCCAGCCCGCAGTCGAACGGGCGTGCAGGTATGCCGCGTAGATGACCCAGGCGATGAAGGCCATCGTTTCCTTGGGATCCCAACCCCAGTAGCGACCCCACGCCTCCTCGGCCCAGATAGCGCCGAATATCACCCCGAAGCCGAAAACCGGGAACGCGAAAATGGTTGTGCGGTAGGCGATCCTATCCAGGGCCTGAGCATCGGGAAGCTTTTGCACGACGTGCCCCAGCGCATCGGAGCGACCCGGGTCGCCCAGAGGTGACATCTTGAGCAGGAACAGGATGCTGGCCACGCCGGCGACCAGGAACACGCCGGATCCGAGGCTGACCACCGACACGTGGATCGGCAGCCAGTAGGACTGCAGGGCAGGCATCACCGGCGCGGCGTGCGAATACAGCCAGCGACCCGAAACGGTGAGCAAGATCAGCACCGGGAGGAGAACGAACACCCACAGCGACCGGTACTGCGGTCGGCGCAGCACGACGGCGGCCGCCACCAGCCCGCAGAAACTGGTGAGGTTGATGAACTCGTACATGTTGCCCCACGGCACCCGTGAAGTGGACACACCGCGCAGCACGATGCACCCCAACAGCAGCACGATTCCCACGTAGACCAACGCAAGTCCGGCCGCCCCAACGCGCTCGTCCAATGAACGTCGCGGCGCGTCGACGATGACACCAGGGGTGGCGCTGTTCACGGCCACCCCAGGATTCGATGTCGCCGCCGGGGCGGCTCCGGCATGTGCGGACTCCCGGGTCTCGACCCTTCGGCTACGGCTGTAGGCCAGCTCGACGGCAAGCAGCACCAGCGCGGCCACAAGCACCAGCACCGAGGACGTGAATGCCCAGTCCGAGTAGCGGGCCAGCCCGATGTCGATGTCGGTGGTGTTCATGCCCGATCCGCTTTCTTCTCTTCGCTACCCGGATCTTTGCTGCCCGACCCGAAGCCGGCGAGCAACCGCGCCGTCAGCCGCTCGAACTCGTCGCCCCACCCTGAGTTGTCGGTGCGGGCCAAGCCGCCGAGCTCGACGTTCACCGTACCCGCAGGGCCCTGCGACAACCGCACCCAGACGCGGCGGCGCCGCACGATCAGCGACACCAGCAGACCGGTCATCATCGTCATCGCGAACACCAGCACCCAGATCTGGGCCGGGTCGTGCGACACCTGGAGGTTCACAAAGGGCTTGGCGCCTTCGAAGCGAACGACGGTGCCGTCCTCCAGACGTGTGTCCTCGCCCGCGCGCAGGTTGACACGCGCGACCTTCGCCAGGCGGCCTTGGTCGATCATGCGTGGATCCAGAGAGAACAATGACTGCGGCCGCCCGGTGTCCAGACCGGTGTCGCCCTGGTACACATCAATCGCCACGGCCGGGTCGTTCAGCGCCGGAAAGCTGGACGAGAGCAAGGTGCCGTCGAGCTGCCCGGTCGGTGCGAACAACCCCTGAATCGCGATCTGGTTCTTGCGCCGCTCCCGTTCGTCGGAGTAGGTGCCGCCGGGCGGATCGAAACGCATCGCACCTGAGGACAGGAATGTGATCTGGTCGTCGGGCCGCCACTGCAGCGTCTGCGTGCGGGTCTGCCCATCTGGAAATATCACGGTGAACGTGGGGGCATAGCCGTGGCCCTGCAGGTAAACCCGGTCGCCACCGACGCGCAGCGGCTCGTTGACCTTCAGCAGGTAGGGCTGCCAGGTGCCAGTGTCGAGGCCGTCGCCGGCCTGATAGTCGATGTCGGCCAGGAATGAAACCGCCTGCCCGTTGGGCAGATAGAAGGTTTCGAATTCGTTGACCCGCACGCAGATCGGATACAGCGAAGTTCCGTCGACGGTGTTGCCCGCCCGGAAGGAGTCGAAAGCGG
>CAXMSM010000118.1:0-4564 GCA_964195655.1 uncultured Gammaproteobacteria bacterium
TAGCATTCTCTTGCTACGTCTTCGACGATGAGGGAAAGGTGTTGCTGACCCGGCGAGCGCTGGCCAAGCAAGCTTTCCCCGGCATCTGGACCAACTCGGTCTGCGGACACCCCGAGCCCGACGAGCCTATGGAGGATGCGGTCATCCGCCGGATATCTGAAGAGTTGGGCGTTGACATCATGGAATTGCGCTGTGTGCTTCCCGATTTCCGCTACCACGCAATCGATACCGGCGGTGTCGCAGAGAACGAGGTCTGTCCAGTCTTTTGCGCCCGCGTCGTCGGCTCGGTGAATGCCGACCCGGCCGAGATCATGGACACCGCATGGGTGACGTGGGATCAACTGCGGGCAGCCGTGCAGCTCCGGTGGGCAATCAGCCCCTGGGCCGCTGAGCAGATCCCGCTGCTCCATGACGCTGGCGTCGGAGCGTGTCGGTAACCAGCTGGATCTCTTCATCAGCATCCACCCGACTTCGGGTCGATCCAGAAGTTCGGGCAGGACTATCCGTTTCCAACTCGGTGTCCTATCCCCGTTTCCAACTCGGTGTCCTAATCGCATCCCGCCCCGTCGCGTGAGGCGGACGATGGGTCCATGGACACCACCGTTGACGAAATCGCCCCCGGAGTTTTCCGGCTGTCGACGTGGATCCCCGATATCACCGATGAGGGGTTGACGTTCAACCAGTTCCTGCTGACTGGTGAGCAGCCGTTTCTCTTCCACTGCGGCATGCGGCAGCTGTTTCCGCTGGTCTCGCAGGCCATCGAGAGGGTCATCCCGCTCACGCAACTGCGGTGGATCTCCTTCGGCCACGTGGAAGCCGACGAATGCGGAGCCATGAACATGTTGCTGGCTGCGGCCCCCCATGCCGAGGTAATCCACGGCCCGTTGGCGTGCATGCTGTCGCTGAACGACATGAGTGACCGCCCGCCGGTGGTCGCCGATGACGAGCCGTTCGACATCGGAGGGCACCGACTGCGGTTCGTTACCACCCCGCACGTACCGCACAACTGGGAAGCCGGGCTGTGGTTCGACGAGACGACGTCGACGCTGCTGGCCGGTGACCTGCTTACCCATGTCGGCAGGCAGCCCCCACTGACGGGGTCAGACGTCGTCGACAAGGCCATCGCCGCCGAGGAACTGTTCCACGCCACCGGCCTGACTACCGTGCTGACGCCGACCCTGCATCAACTCGCCGACCTGCAGCCGACGACGCTCGCGCTGATGCACGGCGCGTCGTTCGCCGGCGACGGCGCGGCGCAGTTGCGCGGGCTGGCCGCCGGTTACGCCGAGCTTGCGACGCGGTAGCGAGAGAGTCCGGGACCCACCATCCGCACCGCAACTGCGAAAAGCTGGCCCGGCAGGTGGCCTGCGCGCCCACAGGGTGCGGCCGCGTTCTTCACCACGGCGGGTGTCTCGAGCGGGTGTTCGACATAGCCAGAGACAACACGACCTGGGCCGATGGGCCGGGGGCCTGGGCCGCGTATTCACTGTCCGCCCACTAAGCCCAGGGTCTTGCCGCCGTCTATCGGAATTTCGCAACTTTGTGTGTGATTCTGCGATTGAATGGGTTGGCATTCCGCCGAGTTTCTCGCCCGAGCCGGAGGAATTGCCTCTCCGTCGGCCCATGAGGAGTGGGGTATGCGAATAGTCGTCGATCTGAACCGGTGCCAGGGGTATGCGCAGTGCGTCCCGCTAGCTCGGGATGTCTTCCGGCTCCACGGCGAAGAAGCGCTGATGTATGACCCCAACCCAGACGACTCGCAGCGCCAGCGGGTTCTGCGGGCAGCGGCATCCTGCCCGGTGCAGGCGATCCTGGTCGAGCCGATGGGAGCACCGGAGTGAAGGCGGAGACGATGATCGCCGACATCGTCGACGTCTTCCCGGCCGAGGGCCGGATCGTCATCGTCGGCGCCTCGCTGGCCGGACTCCGCGCTGCCGAGACACTGCGCGACGAAGGCTTTAACGGCCGGCTCACCATCATCGGCGACGAGCGCCACCTACCCTACGATCGTCCGCCTCTCTCCAAGCAGGTCCTGAAGGGCTGGGTGCCCGCCGACCACACCGAGCTTCCGCAGATGCGGGAGCTCGACGCTGATTGGCGGCTCGGCGTGGCAGCCGTCGGGCTCGACCGGGTGAACATGGAGGTGCACCTCGCCGATGGTGACAAAGTCCCCTTCGGCCGGATGCTGATCGCCACCGGCACCCGCGCGCGGCAATGGTTCAACCCGAAGGAAGCCGCCCTGCAGGGTGTTTTCACCCTGCGCACCAGCGATGACGCCGCCCGTCTACAGGCGGCTCTCAATGCCGGACCGGGCCGGGTGCTCATTGTCGGGTCCGGCTTCATCGGATCCGAGATGGCCTCGGTCTGCCGCGAACTCGGCCTGGCGGTAACTGTCGCCGAGCGCGCCGATGCGCCGCTGGTCGGGGCACTCGGGGGCGTCATCGGCGAGATCGCCGCGCAGATGCAGCGAGATCATGGGGTTGACCTCCGTACCGGCGTCTCAGTGGAAGCGCTGGAAGGCGACCTGGAAGGAGGCTCAAGCGGGCATGTTCGCCGCGCCCGGCTCTCCGACGGGACGATGCTCGACGTCGACGTCGTGGTGGCATCGCTGGGCTCGATCCGCAACATCGAATGGCTGGAAGGCTCCGGCCTGGCCACCGGGTTCTGGGGGGTTGCCTGCGACGCCGGCTGCCGCGCCTTCGACATCAACGGAGTGGTAACCGACAACATCTTCGTAGCGGGCGACGTCGCGCGTGCTCCCCACGTGCTCTACGACTACGAGTTTCTCTCCCTGGAGCACTGGGACAACGCGGTGCTCGGCGCTCAGGTCGCAGCGCACAACATGGTCAGGCTCGAAACCGACCGCGTGCCACACCTCCCGCTGCCTTCCTTCTGGTCGGGCCAGTTCGGCGTCAACATCAAGGGCGTGGGGGTGTGCTCATTCGGCGACGAGATCGTCATCACGCAGGGCTCGACCAAAGAGCGCCGTTTCGCTGCCGCCTACGGTCGCGATGGCCGCATCGTGGGTGCCGTCACGTTCAACCACGGCAAGTGGCTGGAGTACTACGGGGCGATGATCGAACGATCAGCGCCCTTCCCACCCCCTCCGCCGGGCTATGACAGACCCGCCGACATGACTCCGGTTCCGGCCCGGTTTCCGGATCCGCGGGTGCCGACCGGGACTCCCGACGTCGTGTTGACGGGCCATGACCCGACCCAACGCGGCGCCGAGTTCCGCCCCAGGGAGGAGCGATGATGACCCCGGAAACGGCGTGGGCGAATGCGATGAAGTTCGAAAACCGGGCCGATCCGTACCCGTTCTTCGACGAACTCCGCCGGACGCCGGTCGCCCGGGTGGCGGAGAAGACCTACGTCGTCACCGGATACCGCGAACTCATGACACTGGCCCATGACCCGCGGATAAGTTCCGACATCAGCCGCAGCCCATTGCAGCCTGACCCGGGCGGCGACGGTGCACAGAGCATCATCATGACCGACCCGCCAGACCACGATCGGGCCCGCCGTCAGGTGATGCGACATTTCGGCCCGCCCCACTCACCGGATGTCATTCCGGACATGGAGCCCACCATCGTGCGACTCTGCAACGGATTGCTCGACAAGGCCAAAGCCCACGCCAAGACCAGGATCGACGTCGTCGACGACTTCGCCTATCCGGTTCCGGTGGCGGTGATCTGCAGCATCCTCGGCGTACCGGTCGAGGACGAGCCCTCCTTTCACGGCTGGATCTTTGATCTTCTGGCCAGCCAGGATCTGGGCCCGGATGGAGCCACCGCGGAGGGGCAGGCGCGCGCCGAGAAGGGCGAGGTAAGTTCGGCAGCGCTCGACGAGTACCTGACCGACCTGATCGAGCGATTCGCTCGTAAGCCCGGCGCGGGCCTGCTCTCGAAGTTGGTCAACGACGACGGCCCCGACGGACCCATGGCCCCGGAGGAGGCCGTCGCCAACGCGACCCTGTTACTGATCGCCGGTCACGATTCGACGGTCAACACCATCACCAACTGCGTCATGACCCTGCTGCGCAACCCGGGATCATTCGACCTGCTGCGCCGTCGGCCCGAACTGATCCCCGGCGCGATCGAAGAGGTCCAGCGCCTCCAGTCCGCAGTCCAGTTCTTTCCCAGCCGCAGCGCGACCGACGACATCGAGATCGCGGGGACAACCATCCCAGCGGGCTCAGCGGTGCATCTCGTGTACAGCGCTGCGAACCGCGACCCCGCCGTGTTCTCCCATCCAAACCGATTCAACCCCAAGCGCTCCGACAACGAGCACCTCGGTTGGGGCAGCGGTATTCACACCTGCCTAGGCGGACCGCTCGCCCGCTTGGAGGTCAACTTGGCCCTCGAGACCTTCCTCCGACGGGTGCAGAACCCACAGCTCGTTGTCGATCCGCCGCCGTACCGGCAAAGCCAGATCTTCCGCGGCCCACGGCACCTGCTGATCGACATCGACCGAATCAGCGACTAACGAATCACCACCGCAGCAGCAGCCGCGCGGGGCCACTGGCGATCGTTGAGGTAGGCGCTAAACACGTCTTCACCCATCG
>CAXMSM010000119.1:0-5167 GCA_964195655.1 uncultured Gammaproteobacteria bacterium
GCAACTTGTCGAGAGCCTCGATGATTTGGTAGCCGAGATCGTCAATGACCTCTACCTCGCACATTTCGGGCAGCAGCACGAAGAGCCACTGCTGAGCTACAACGATGCACTGACCCTCGCGCGCCAGGTGGTCGCAAATGCCCACACCGAACTACGCCCGCTGAATCCGGCGCCGGGCTTTCATCCTGCGGTGCGGGTACAGTTCGCGACGGCGGTCTGCGCGGAGTTGGAGAAGCGCAAGCGCAAACTCGGATTGCTGCACTACGACGATCTGCTCTCCCGGCTGGCGAATACGCTTGAGGCGCAGGACTCTCCGGCCCGGGTGCGAATGCAGCGGCGATGGTCGATTGTGATGGTTGACGAATTTCAGGACACCGACCCGGTGCAATGGCAGGTGATCGACCGCGCGTTCAACGGGCACTCCACGGTGATCCTGATCGGCGACCCCAAACAGGCCATCTACGCGTTCCGCGGCGGCGACATCGTCACCTACCTGCACGCCGCATCGACCGCGGGCCGACAGAAAACGCTGGGCACCAACTACCGCAGCGACGGACCACTGGTCGACAGCCTGCAGGCCGTGATGCGCGATGCCCAGCTCGGCGACCCCAGAATCGTCGTCCGCAAGGTCGAGGCCAAGCACAAGCAGCACCGACTCAAAGGCGCGCCGCACAACGAGCCCTTCCGGCTGCGAGTGGTGAACCGCGACCAATTCGGCACCCGGCCCAACCGTGTGATTCCCATCGACAGATTGCGCTCCCACATCCCCCGGGACCTGGCCGCCGACATCGGCGCGCTGCTCGCCAGCGGGGCGACATTCTGCGACGAGCCCCTCCAGCCCGGCGACGTGGCAGTGATCGTCGAGAGCCACCGCGATGGCCATGCCTGCTTCGACTCCCTGACGGCCGCAGGCATCCCCGCCGTCTACACCGGCGACTCGGACGTATTCGCCTCTCCGGCCGCCGATGACTGGTTGTGCCTGTTGGAGGCCTTCGACCAGCCCCACCGTTCCGGGCTGGTCCGAGCCGCCGCGACCACGATGTTCTTTGGCGAGACTGCGGAAACACTTGCGACACAGAGCGATGAGCTGACAGACCGGATCTCCGAGACGCTGCGTCAGTGGGCCGACCACGCGCGGGAGCGCGGGGTGGCCGCGGTGTTCGAGGCCGCGCAGTTGAACCGGATGGGTGAGCGGGTGCTGTCGTGGGTAGACGGTGAGCGACACATGACCGACCTCAAGCATCTGACCCAGGTTCTGCAAGACACCGCCCACCGCAACCACTTCAGCCTCCCCGCGCTGCGTGATTGGCTGCGCACCCAGCGCGAAGAGCGAAGTGGGACAGTCGAACGCAACCGCCGACTCGACAGCGACGCCGCCGCGGTGCAAATCATGACGGTGTGGGTCAGCAAGGGCCTACAGTTTCCGGTGGTTTATCTACCGTTTGCGTTCAACCGCAACGTCCAAACCCGTGACGTGGTGATGTTCCATGACGGCGATACCCGCTGCCTGCACATCGGCGGCGAATCGAGTCCGGACTACACCCTGGTTCAACAGCAGGGCCGCCGCGAGGCAGCCGGCGACGACGTCCGACTCACCTATGTCGCGATGACCCGCGCACAGTCGCAGGTCGTCGCGTGGTGGGCGCCATCGAACGACGAACCCAACGGAGGACTGTCCCGGCTGCTGCGCGGCCGCACACCCGGCGACCCGGTGGTTCCGGACCGCTGCGACCCGCCGCGGATCGACGATCCCGACGCGATGGAGCTGCTGCGCCGGTGGGCCGACGAGGGCGGACCGGCGCTCGAGGAGTCGTTGATCGCGCCGTCGGTGGAAGTTGAATTGCCGGTCCCGGCTGACGATCTCGCGGTACGTCACTTCCATCGGCACATCGATACGTTGTGGCGACGGACGTCGTACTCAGGTCTGATCCGGGCCGCCGAGGTCGGCGAGTCTCAGGGGGTGTCCAGCGAGCCGGAGGTCGTCGAGCTCGACGACGAGCTCGACGACGAGCTCGGCCCCGAAACCGCCCCTGCGGCCAGTACCCCTGCCTCCCCCACAAGTCCCCATCCCACGAGCACCGGCTCCGATCTCGCGTCGCCGATGGCCGACCTTCCAAAGGGAGCGAAGTTCGGCACACTTGTGCACGCCGTGCTCGAAACCGCGGACCCGCTGTCGGCCGATCTGGCTGCCGAACTGGAGAGCCAGATCGAGGCGCACTCGGTGTGGTGGCCGGTTGACGTGCCCGGCACACAGCTGGCCGCGGCACTGGTACCGCTGCACGACACCCCGCTGGGGTCATTGGCCGCTGACAAGACCCTGCGCCAGATCGGGCTGCGAGATCGGCTGCGGGAGATGGATTTCGAGTTCCCCCTCGCGGGAGGCGATCTGCGGGAGGGCCCGCCTGAGATCCGGCTCGCCGATGTGGGTCTGCTGCTGCGCGAATATCTTCCCACCACAGACCCGTTGGCCCGCTATGCCGATCGTCTGATGGACGACAGCCTCGGCCCACAGTCGCTACGCGGCTACCTGACAGGCTCGGTGGACGCCGTCCTGCGGATTGGTGAGCGCTACCTGGTCGTCGACTACAAGACGAACTGGTTGGGCACCGATGCACCGCTAACCACCGCGGACTATCAGCAGCCACGACTGGTCGAAGCGATGCTGCACTCCGACTATCCGCTACAGGCCCTTCTGTATTCCGTCGTACTGCACCGCTTCCTGCGCTGGCGACAGCCCGGTTATGACCCCGAGATCCACCTCGGCGGGGTGCTCTACCTGTTCCTGCGGGGCATGTGCGGTCCCGACACACCATGCACCGAGGGCCATCCCGCCGGCGTGTTCAGCTGGCGCCCACCTGCCGCACTGGTGGAAGCACTATCGGATCTGCTGCACGCGGGGAGGACGGCGTGACCGCGCTACTGCAGGAGTTTACCGATGCCGCTGTGCTCGGATTGGCGGATATCCATGTTGCGCAGCGACTTTGCACGCTGGCCTGCGAACCTGACGAGACGGTGGCGCTTGCGGTCGCGCTACTGGTGGCAGCGTTGCGCAACGGGTCGGTGTGCGTCGACCTGGCACGGGTGGCCGAGTATCACGAGCAGCCGGACGCGCTGGAAGTGCCCTGGCCCGACCCGGAGGCGTGGCTCGCGGCGGTGCGGGCCAGCCCACTCACCGGCGATCCACCGGTGCTCAGATTCGTTTCCGACTCCGAGGTCGACCTGCTCTACTTCGACCGGTACTGGCTCGAAGAGCAACAGGTGTGTCGCGACGTCTCGGCGCGACTGCTGGCGGCCGAACCCACCCAACCGGTGCCCGATCTTGAACGGCTCTTTCCCGCCGAGTTCAGCGAGCAGCGAGCCGCCGCGGAAGTGGCTCTGGCACAACGACTGACGATCCTCACCGGCGGGCCAGGCACCGGCAAGACGACCACGGTCGCGCGTCTGCTGGCATCGATTGCCGAGCAGGCCGCCCTCAACAGCGGCGCTCCGCCGCGGATGGCGCTCGCCGCTCCGACGGGCAAGGCTGCCGCCAGGCTGGCCGAAGCGGTGCAGTCGGAGGTCGGCAAGCTCGCGCAGGTCGACCGGCAACGCCTGGCTGGGCTTCGCGCAACCACACTGCACCGGCTCTTGGGAGCTAGGCGAGACAGTTCATCGAGGTTTCGGCATCACCGCGACAACCGGTTGCCACACGACGTCATCGTGGTGGACGAGACGTCGATGGTGTCGCTGACGATGATGGCGCGACTGCTGGAGGCGGTTCGGCCCGACGCTCGGCTGCTGCTGGTCGGAGATCCGGATCAGCTGGCTTCGGTGGATGCCGGGGCGGTGCTGGCCGACCTGGTCGACGGCCTGGGTGATGGCGGGGTGGTCGAACTGAAAACGCCGCACCGGTTCGGCGAGTCGATCGGGGTGCTCGCGCAAGCGATCCGCGCCGGTGACAGTGACGTCGCGGTAGCCCAGTTACGAGCCGGCGACGAGTCGATCGAGTGGATCGAGTCGGACGCTCCGACCGAGCACCTGCGCACAACACTCGTTGAACGCGCGGTGGACCTGCGGCAAGCCGCGCTGCTCGGTGATGCCGAGGCTGCGCTGGAGATCCTCAACGGGCACCGACTGCTGTGCGCTCACCGACACGGCCCGTTCGGCGTTACGCAGTGGAACCGGCAGATCGAGCGCTGGCTGGCCGAAAAGACTGGACAATCGATGTGGTCCCAGTGGTATGTCGGCAGGCCCGTGCTGGTCACGTCCAACGACTACGGCCTGGGGATCTACAACGGCGACTCAGGCGTGGTGGTGGCCTCTCCAGACGGCCCACGCGCCCATATCGGGTCGCTGCACCTGGCCACGAGTCGGCTGCCGGAGGTCGACACGATGCATGCGATGACCATCCACAAGAGTCAGGGCAGTCAGTCCGACGAGGTCACGGTGCTGCTGCCGCCAGAAGAGTCACGGTTGTTGACGCGGGAACTGTTCTACACCGCGGTCACCCGGGCCAAGACGAAAGTGCGGGTGGTCGGCCCGGAATCGGCGGTTCGGGCGGCGATCGCGCGGCGTGCGCTGCGCGCGTCCGGGCTGGCCCGGCAGCTGCGGTAGCTTCTTTCCGCTGACAACCACGCCAATCCGAGAGATCGTTGCCATATGCGAGTTGACGGGCGGGACATCGTTGTCTCAGGCAACCTGCTCCAACCGTTGACCCGACGCACCAACGACATCGTGCGCCTGATGCTGGCCGCGGTGTTCCTCGCCGTCGTCATCACCAGCTCGTTGATCACCCGCAACGAGTGGGAGGCGCTGGAGAAATCCATCTCCGAAATCGTCGGTGTGCTCAGCCCGGCGCAGTCCAACACCGTCTACATCGTCTATGGCGTCGCCATCCTCGCCTTGCCATTCATGATCCTCATCGGGCTGATCGTCGAGCGGCAATGGAAGCTGCTCGGCGCATATGCCGCGGCCGGCATCATCGCCATCCTTTCGCTGTCGATCACCGGAAACGGTTTCGCCGCACCTCAATGGCACCTAAACCTGACCGAGCGACTCGACACCATGCTGTCGCAGTTCCTCGACGACCCGCGGTGGATCGCGATGCTCGCGGCGGTACTCACGGTTTCGGGCCCCTGGCTGCCCGCGCGCTGGCGGCACTGGTGGTGGGCGCTGCTGCTGGCATTCG
>CAXMSM010000120.1:0-7095 GCA_964195655.1 uncultured Gammaproteobacteria bacterium
AACTCGAATCCGTACTTGCGGTAGTCCGGCCGGAAGAAGTACACACCCGGATTGGTGTTCACGGTGACGAACCGGCCGCCGGGCTTGACCTGGCACGCCAGGCCCCGGCACATCCGCGCGAGCTCTTCGCGGTCTTCGGCATACACCAGCAGCCACGCGCAGACCACGACGTCGTAATCCTGTGGAGGCACGATCGAACGGGCATCGGCGACGATGTAATCGATGCCCAACGGTTCCTGGGATTCCTGTTCGCGGGCCAGGGTGATCATGCGCTCGGAGATGTCGAGTCCGACCACCTGGGCGGCACCGGCGCGACGCAGCAAGCGGGTGAAATGCCCTTCGCCGCATGCGACGTCGAGCACTTTCTTGCCGGTGATGTCGCCGATCTGTCTCAAGAAAGAATACTGCTCGATGCGTTCCCGCCAGGGCTGCGTTTTCGCCTCTTGATACTTCTCGGCGATGTGCCCCTGGTTGTAATCGATTGTCATGGCGCCCGGCCTCTCTTGGAGCAGAAACCCCACCCCGTGTTCACGGGAATCCAATCCATAACCTAGCCACGATCCACGGACGCGGCGGGCGGGGATGAGGGGCTTCCCAAAACCGAAGCGCCAATTACCTTAGCCTTACCTAATGTAATGAGGAGGCGTGATGGGATCTCCTGTACTGACTGCGTCCCCCACGACGGCAGAACGGATCCGTAGCGCGTGCGCGCGAGGCGGTGGCGCGATGCTTGAGGTGACCGACTACGCACCGTTGCCCCTGCGCGAGCCCGTGCGGTCGCTGGTGTGGATTCAGGGAAGGCTGCGCGACGTCCCGACCGGCGATGTACCCGGCCTACTGGATCTTGTTGCCACCTCTGATCCCAATCCTGCTCTGCTGCAGGTCAATACCGAGCGCAACTCACCTGCTGCCGGCTCAGACCCAGACATCCGCTATGCGCTGGTGCGCTTGGAGATCGAATCCGTGGTGGTGGCCGACACCACCGGCGCCGAGGCCGTGACACTTGGCGCACTTCTGGACGCGCGCCCGGATCCTTTCCGCACCATGGAATCGTTGGGCCTTGACCGTTGTGGTGTACAGCTACGAGTCGAGGACACCGACGGAGACCACGACGTCCGACTGCCGTTCGCCACGCCTGTGGTAGATGCCACCGGACTGAACCGGGCCATCCGGGTACTTCTTGGGTGCCCGTTCCGGAACGGGTTGCGCGCCCGCGGAGCCTGAGACACCTCGTCGCCGTCCCGCTACCGTGGCTGCAGTGACCGGGCCCGAGGATGAGCTGACCGATGCGCAACGGCGTGCATTGCGCATCGAGATCGCCATCGTGTTGGCGGTCTCCTTTGCATTGAGCGCATACACCGCTGTGCTTCACCTGATCGAAGGCGTGTTGCTCGGCCTATCAGACCAAACCGTGGCACTAAACCCGAGCCGCTCGCCATTCGGGCTCATCGACCTCGGCCTGAACCTGGCCGGCCTCGTCCAGCTGCTGGCTTGGGGCGCGCTGGCAGTGTACCTGTTGTGGCGCAGCGGCTTCAGCCCCTCACAGATCGGACTCGGTCGAATCCGTTGGCGGCCCGACGCTCTCGGTGGAGTCGGACTGGCTGCCCTCATCGGCGTTCCCGGCCTGGCGCTCTATCAGATCGCGCGGGCACTCGGTGTGAATGCTTCCGTGGAACCCGCCGAGCTGTACGACACCTGGTGGCGCATCCCGATGCTGCTGATGTTGGCCTTCGGCAACGGGTGGGCCGAGGAGGTGATCGTGGTCGGGTTCCTACTCACCAGGCTGCGGCAGCTGAATGTCAACCCATGGCTCGCCCTGGCGATCTCCAGCCTGCTGCGCGGGGCCTACCACCTGTACCAGGGGTTCGGCGCGGGCCTAGGCAACGTAGCGATGGGATTTGTGTTCGGGTATGCCTGGCAGCGCACCGGAAGGCTGTGGCCGCTGATCATCGCGCACACGCTGATCGACGCGGTCGCCTTCGTCGGATACTCGCTACTGGCCGGCCAGCTCGGCTGGTTGCGCTGATCTCTGGCCAGGGTGTGCCGCTCGGGCCCGCTGAGCACGTACATTCTTGCTGTGACCGACAATCGGCCGCCGTTTCCGGGGCCTGCTCCGCCCCCTGGTCCAGGTGGAGTGCCCGGCCGCCGGGAACCACCGCACACGATCCGGCGCGATCCGAATTATCGGCCCCCCTGGCCGCCGCCCCCGCCCAGAGCTGCACCACCGCCTCCACACAGGCCACCACCCGCACACCGGCCACCACCGCCACCACCGCCACCCCCACGAAGGCCACCACCCGCACACCAGCCATCGCCAGCCCCACGAAGGACACCACCAGCATCCGACGGCAGGCCACCGGCACCGCCCGCGCGCAAGCATCGACGCAAGCGCCACTGGGGCCGGATTCTGCTGGTGTGTCTACTCGCGTTCACCGGCACCGCGGTCGCCGTCGGCGTGTGGGTGGATACATCACTGACCCGCATCCCTGCACTGAGTAACTATCCGGGCCGGCCGGCTCAGGGCGCCGGCAGCACATGGCTGCTCATCGGCTCTGACAGCCGTGAGGGACTCACACCCGAACAGCAGTCCGACCTGACCACCGGCAGTGAACTCGAATTCGCCGGTGCCGCGCGTACCGACACCATCCTGATGGTGCACATTCCCGGACTCGGCTCCGGCACGCCGGCCACGATGGTGTCCATCCCGCGCGACTCCTACCTGTCCATTCCCGACTACGGCAGCGACAAGGTCAACACCGCTTTCTCCATCGGTGGCCCAGCCCTGCTGGTACAGACCGTCGAGCAGGCCACCGGGCTACGCATCGACCACTACGCCGAGATGGGCTTCGCCGGCTTCGCGAGCCTGGTCGATGCGGTCGGCGGCGTGACCATGTGCCCCACCGAACCCATCAGCGATCCGCTCGCCGGGATCGAGCTAGCCGCCGGATGCCAGGAGTTCGACGGCCGTACCGCATTGGGCTTTGTCCGCAGCCGCGCCACCCCGCGCGCCGACCTGGACCGCATGACCCACCAGCGTGAGTTCATGTCGGCACTCATGCACCGAGTCGCCAGCCCCGAAGTCCTGCTCAACCCGCTGCGGTGGTATCCGATGGCGCGCGCGGCGGCCGACACCGTCACCGTGGACGACGGCGATCACGTGTGGGACCTCGCCCGCCTGGCGTGGACGCTGCGCGGAGATATCACCACGGTGACGGTGCCGATCGGCGAGTTCACCGACAATGGGGCGGGCTCCGTCCTCGTGTGGGACAGCGACGCCGCGCAGCGCCTTTTCTCGTCGCTGAACTCCGATGCGCCGGTACCCCAAGATGTCCTCGAAGCTGGCGACCCCTAACGCCCGCTCAGTTGAACACGGCACTGCTGGCGTCTCAATCTCGACCGGCGCCGGTTAGTCCGTTCTGCAACCAGGCCTTCGTGCGGCCCGGATGGTTGGTCGCGATCCAGGCCACACCGAGTTCCTGGCAGTACTGCACGTCCGCATAGTCATCGACGGTCCAGCAATACAGCGCACGCCCCTGCGCGGCCGCACGATCCACCAACTCCGGATGCTCGCGCAGTGTCGCGATGGAGGGGCCGACCGCGGTCGCCCCAACCGTCGTAGCCGCGCCGCCGCCCAGATAGCGGGACGTCTCACCGAGCAGCACGGTGGGCAACATCGGTGCGGCCCGCCGGATCCGCCACACCGCTGCGGCCGAGAACGACATCACCACGGCCCGCGACAAATCCGCCGAGGCCGGCGAGGCGATGCCGTGGCGATGCAGCAGGGCCAGGACCTTGCTCTCCACCAGCGCGCCGTAGCGCACCGGATGCTTTGTCTCGATGAATACTTTTACTGGCCGGTTCCAGTCCAACACCAATGCCACCAGGTCCTCGAGGGTCAGCAGCCCGGTGTCGCCCTGGCTGCCGTCGGCGCGCCAACTCGGATGCCGCGCGCCGTAGTCCAGGTCGCGTAGTTGCGCGAGCGTCATATCGCCGACTAGACCGGTTCCGGTGGAAGTGCGATCTACGCTCCGGTCGTGCACGCAGACCAGGTGGCCGTCCATGGTCAGCCGCACGTCGCATTCGACCCCGTCGGCACCCTCGTCGAGAGCCCGCTGGTAGGCGGCCATGGTGTGCTCAGGACGGTCCGCTGAGGCGCCGCGGTGCGCCACCACGAACGGACGACCACCGAAGGTCTCGCCGGAGCTCATACCGCTATGCTGCCGGGTGCTGCCCTTCGGACTCAACCGCAGAAACCGCTTCCACTGTGTGCTCAGGTTCGACGGGGTGCTCGGCAGCCGAATTGTCGGCAACCATCACCCAACGCTTGGACGGCCGCTCCACGGGCTGGCGCTCGAATCCGAGGAATACCTGCAACGTCAACAGAAGTGCCGCGAGTGCCAGCAGGTACGCCACGGTCGTCGTCACGGTGTTGTCGGCGATGCCCTGCGCGTCAGTGGTGAAGCTGGTCACGATCGAGAAGATCGACACGCCGGTACCGACCACCCAGACCCCCCACCACACCATGATCGGCCGACGCAGCCACTGCAGGCGCGCCTCGGCTTCGGCCAGCTCGATGACGAACGTGGGTGCCCACGCCAGGTTCACCACCGGAACCAGGCAACCCGCGCGCAACGCCCACACCGACCGTGGATCCGGATGACCCAGGTGGGTGAATGCGGCCGAGCGTCTCGCGATCAGCCAATTCGTCAGGAGCACCGCGCTGGCCACAATCATGAACATCGCAATGACGCTGACCGCGACACCACCCCACGTCGCCGCGCCGGCTACCCAGTGGTTGAGCAATACCGTGCGGTTCACGATCAGCAGCACGTAACGCACCAAATGTACGAACGCCGCGACCCCGAGCACGGCCATTGTCGCTACCAACGTCCTCCGAACCGCGCTGGTCGACGGACCCTCGCGTAATACTTCCTGCTCGGCGGGGGCATCGAAGCGCTCAGCCAGACCCCACCCGGGGATGGTCAGATAGCGCGGCGTCGGGCCCAGTTCGCGCCGCCTTCGACGCGGCGGTGGCGGCGCACCGGGGCGCACGGCGACCCATCGGTACCCAGACGGGAGCAGAGGGCCAGGGCGACGCTGGCCGGGCTGGGCTTGCGCCTGCCGCGGCCCCCACTGAGCCTGACCGGTGGAACTCGACGGCGCGAGCAGCGCGCCCTTGCATCGCGGACACCAAGCCCGCCGACGGTCGCGTACGTTCCACCGCGTCCCGCACTGGGAACACACCTGGATCATTCGATCAGCCTAATGGGCTATCGAGCCACGGCTCAGAAGCAGACCGGTTCATACCGCGCCCACGCTTCCATCTTCGGCCACCACGGGACGTCCGGCAGCGGCCCAGTCCAACATGCCACCGGTGATGTTTACGGGCTCATAGCCGTTGCGAGCCAAGTACTGAGCGACCCGCCGCGACCGCCCTCCGACGTGGCAGACCACATACAAGTCGGCATCGGTGTCTATCTCGGCTATCCGTGCCGGGACGTCGCCCATCGGGATGTGCTGCGCGCCTGGCGCATGGCCGAGCCGCCACTCGTCGTCTTCTCGCACGTCAAGCAGCACTGCCGCGTCACCGAAGGTCGCGGGGACGTCGGCGATCGCCACCTCGGGCACATCTGAGTCATCCATGGCCTCATGCTGGCACGCTTCACGTACCTGAGGCCACCGGCTGTACCTGTAGCAATCCACGGGCTATCCACAGTTTCCACAGGTTCATCCACAGGCCCCGACAGCGACGAGCGGCCGTGAGCCGCCACGTCGATGTCATCGATCGCGTCGCTGTGGACAACACTCGGCCGCCACGCCGAAGTCATCAACAGGTCCGCCGCCACGCCAGCGAAATTACTCGTACGGCTAATCAACGTTTGCGGCCTCAAGCATGCGCTCGATTTCGCAGTAGCGAACATGAGGCGGTATTATCAGCGTCGTATTGGCCACTCTGTGACCAATGTCACTGGGAAGGCCGATTCGACTGGGGGCCGATCCCACTGGAAAGCACATGGAGCGTGCGGGTGAGGAGCATCTGATGGCGTCTTCGACGGACTCAGGTTCGGCCCTGCCACCGTCTGGGTGGCCTTCCTCTTCGCACATCTGCGACCGTAGCCAGCTGATGGCGTTTCTGCGGGCAGGGTCTATCGCCCTCGTGTTGCTGGGCGTCCTGGCACTGATCGTTCTGCTCTGACCTCTAACGGTCCGACTCTGCCGGGACTTCGCGAACCTTCCAGACCACTCGGTAGGACTCCGCGGCCGACACCCACCCGAACTCGCGTGAATCGGTCACGCCCGGCACCCCCGCGTTGTCCGACAGCGCCTCGAACGTGGTTCCTGACGCGGACCGACGCACCGCACCGACACGCTTGACGAGATACCGCGAGGACGACCGGGGGTCGGGAAACACCCGCAGCTCACCTTCCCGCGGCCTGCCACCACGCAATGCCACTAAACCGTCGCCCGGTTCCAGCGTCGGTCGCATGGAGTCCTCGATGACGACGAAACGGCGCAACGGCCAGCGACGCGACAGTGGCCGCAGTCGGTGTTTTCGGCGCATGACCTAAGGGTAAGTTAGGGCTATGCTGCATCGACTTTTCTCCAACGCCACCCCTGCCCATGCCCACTGCGACCTGTACTGCGGCGTCTACGACCCGGCGCAGGCCAAGATCGAGGCGCTCTCGTGCCTCAAGACGCTCAAGAAGTACCACGACTCCGACGACGAGCACTTCAAGATCCGCGCGATTCTCATCAAGGAGCAGCGTGCCGAAGAAGTGAAGCACCACTTGATGGTGCTGTGGGCTGACTTCTTCACTAAGGAGCACTTCGAGCAGTTCCCCAACCTGCACCAGCTGTTCTGGGATGGCGTCCATGGAGCCGGCGACGTGAAGAAGTCGCTCGATGTCGCTGTCGCGGAGAAGCTTTTGAAGACCATCGACGAAATCTCTGGCATCTTCTGGCAGACCGAAAAGGCCAAGGGCATGGGGGTCTACCCGCCCGCCTGAACGGATGGCCCGCGAACCCAACTGACGCAGCCCGGCTCGGTCTTGGACCGAGCCGGGTTTTGGTTTTCTTCCGGCTAGCACTCGTGTC
>CAXMSM010000121.1:0-6198 GCA_964195655.1 uncultured Gammaproteobacteria bacterium
CGGCAGCGATCGAGCCAGCCGTGACGACCTGACAGCCACCCCGGTCTAGGAATCCAGCCAGTCCCAGCCCTGCTCCACATCGGGGAAATACTGAGCCTGCTCGGCGTAGAACGGCTCAGCGAGCCGGGCAAGCCACTTTTCCCACTTGTGATGACCGACGAGAGCCAATCGTTCGATCGACCGGTGATATTTCTGCCCGAAGCGAAGGTCAGCCCCCCAGGCTTCGACCTTCTCCCAACGGAAGTCGGTCATGTCCAGCAGGAGTCGCACCGATCCCGACTGGTCGACGATCGCCTGAACTGCGGGTTCGAGAATTTCATAGTCCTCGCGGGCAACGTCCCCGCTGACCCGAAAGCCGAGCACGTTGTCGTGACTGCGGGACATCTTTTCGATCACACTGACCTCCTCATTGGTTCACCTGTCCGCACCAGAGCCTGGTCCAAGGCCAACCGACTAGAGGGTCGGATCGCGTTTGCCACTGCTATGGCCCACCAGCTATGGCCTTCATCCATGGCGGACATCGTTAAGGCTCACAACAAGTTAAGTCGCGAATGAGGTGGCACGGCTAGTGCCGAAAGTCCCCGTCTAGGGCAAGGAGCACCGCCAGATCCTCTGAAGGGCCGGTTATTCTGAAGGGCCGGTTATTGAGTGTTTGTTGTGCCGCGAGCTGACCTCTAAGACAGGTGGCGGCCCCTTGGTCAGGGGTACGCAGGTATTCAGACTTGGCCGCAAGGGTCCGAGGGCTCTGTTCGTCGACCGCGGGCGAGGGGAAAGTAGAGCGCGGTTACCGGGATATCCCTTTCCCTGCGCACCGCCACCCGCGGTAGTCCTCGGACCGCACCGATCGCAAAGGAGCGATACATGATCGAATACGATCTCGACGCCAAGAATTCCATCGTTCACGTTCAACCAATATCTGCACTCGAACAGGACGACTTTGTGAAACTCGCCAAAGCCGTCGACCCCCAGATCGAGGCAAACGGCGATCTTGCCGGCCTAATCCTCGACCTGTCTACGTTCCCGGGGTGGGAGAGTTTTGGGGCAATGGTCACCCACTTTCGCTTTGTTCGAGATCACCAAAAGCATGTAAAGAAGATCGCCGTTGTAACCGACTCCCACCTGGGGGATCTCGCAGAGCACCTAGCCTCACACTTCGTTTCAGCGGAGATCAAGCATTTCCCGGCCGGACAGACCGATGCAGCAAGGCAATGGATCATGAATTTCAAAGCAGCTCAAGATGGTGCGTGAAGCCTTTTGCGATGAGGACATGAAACCGCATTACTATAACTTCAAAGAGGAGACTGACAGTAGCTACGCCGGTGGGCCCAGCGTCCATCGACGGCTGCCGCTCTAAAACCCCAGCAGCTCCGGAAGATCGCCCACCGAATCGATGATGTGATTGGGCTGCATGGCGAATTCGTCTGCGGTCCAACGATCCAAGGTGTCCTGACGGAACTTGCCGGTGCGCACCAGCACCCCGGTCATCCCGACCACCTGGGCGGCAAGCACGTCGTTGTTGAGGTCGTCGCCGACCATGTACATCTCGTCGGGATCCACTCCCAGCCGCCCCGCTGCCGACAGGAAACCCTCGGGTGCCGGCTTGCCGACCGCGGTGACCTTTCGCCCAGAGGTCTGCTCCATCCCGATCAGGTACATGCCGGTGTCGACCCGTAGACCGTCGTTGGTGGTCCACGCTGCACTCCGGTGCATCGCAACCACGGGAACCCCTTGCGCCATCCAGTCGTAGACCCACGACAACGTGAGGTGGCTGTACTCGGTTCCGGCCCCGCCGAGTAGCACCACGTCCGGCTTCTCAGGCGCGCGCTGACCAGTGAACTCGCTGGAGTACACGATGTCGATGCCGGGCATGTCTTCGGCGATCTGTCCACTGTTGACCAGGAAGCATCGTGCATCCGGGTAACGCTTGCGGACGTAGTCGGCGGTCAGCAGGGCCGCAGTGATCACCTCGTCGGCGCTGACGCTCATACCCGCCTCGGTGAGCAGCTCGGCAATCTGCGAGCGCGTGCGGGTGGTCGTGTTCGTCAGGTACGCGCAGGCGACCTGGTTGTCGGCCAAAGTGCGCAGAGTCTCGGCTGCACCGGGGATCGGCTCCCACGAGGTCACCAGCACGCCATCGATGTCGAAGAGGACTCCACCGATAGCCATGGTGTGACAGTAAACCGCGCTATGGGGTACGCAACTCGAGACCCGGCTGGCTCGAGACCCGGCTGGCTTGCGACCCGGCTAGCTTCGCGCCCATTGGGTCGCACCCACCCAAGGGGTCGTGACCGCTGCCATCGACCAGGCGAGGTCGGCAGGCACGTCGACGACTTCGTAGCGCTTCACCCCCGCCGCGGTCGCAGCGATCAGCGTGGCCACCCCAGCCCTGCGTTGCAGCAGCGTCTGGCGCACCGTCCAGCCGACAATGCCGGCGGCGGCTACGCAGTCGCGGCGCCGCGCCAGGCTCCCCGCACGGGCCACCAGCCAGCCACCGCCCACCCGATGACCTAACGATCGGGACCGGTCCACCGCCAGAAATACGCTGACCAGAGTCAGCACCGCCAGTACCGGCCACACCCAGGCGGGTGCACCGGAGGTAGCGGTCATGACCAACAACCCGACAGCCACCACGGCCGGCAACGCCATCGCCCTGTTCCAGCGCCGGCGGGTCGCTATCGGCCCATGTGGCGTGAGCGCGCCGGCGACCGGGCTCCGCTCGCCGATAAGGTCGGCCAGCACCGACTCCGCGGTACGACGTGGGCACGGCGGCAGCAGCTGCGACGCCTCCCCTACTCCGGCGACCCCGGTCATCACCGCGTCCAGACGGGCGCCGCCGAAGAACCGGACCACCAGCGGTTCCCGCAGCGATCCGCCCCTCAGCCGGCGCATGTCGAAAGTGTGCTCGCGCACCCGCAGCAGACCATTCGACAGATGAAGGAGGTCGGCGTCCCGACGCAGCTCCAGGTTGGCGTAGGTCAGAAGTGACTGCGACACCGACAGCGCCACCGAGGCGGTCAGTATCACCAACACGCCGACTGCGACGGTGCCGACGGCGCCCAAGGTCTCAAATAATCCGGAACCCAACTGCACAGCGCGGGAATCTCGAAGGGCTGCAATCACTCCCGTCTGGTAGACCACACCGAGTGCTGCCGCGATCATCAGCAACCCGGTGAAGGTCAGCGGGCTGTAGCCGAGCCACGACGGCTGCCACCGGGCCAGCACGCGCCCCGGCGTACCGGCGGAATCAATCGGTGTCAGCGGTTCGGCCAGCAGGGTCGCCCTCAGCGCCGGCACCTCACGTGTCGGCACCGCGTCCAGCGCGAAGGACGTGTCCCCCGCAGCCTCCTGCCCGGTGCTCACCCGCAGTACCGTCAGACCGAGCGCCCGGTGCAGCAACCGCGCGTCGGTAGACACCGAACGGATCCTATTGCGCGGCACGGAGAGCACCTTGCGCTGCAACACCCCGGTGCGCAGCTGCACCTCGTCGGAACCGATTCGGTAGGTCGTGGTGAACCACCGCGCCAGCCCGTAGCCCACGATGAGTCCGACTCCAACCAGCGCCCAGACCGGGTTCCCGGTTGCGGACCCGAGTACCAGCGATCCGATCAACACCGGAATCTGCCGCAGCACCTCGTGCACCGGGTGCACCAGCAGCATCCGGGGGCTCAGGCGTAACCATTCCTGACCTGTGGGCCATTCCTGCCCGGCGGCCTGAGTCATGTGGCGTCCTCGGCCCCGAGTGCCGCGATGTCGGTGAGCTGCTGGACCACCCGGTCAGCGACGTCGGTGTCCAGCGCGACGATGCGCACCGCGCCGGCTGAGGAGGCCGTCGTCACCGTCACGTTGGCCAACCCGAACACCCGATCCAGCGGACCCCGATAGGTATCGACGGTCTGCACCCGCGAGATCGGGGCGATCCGTCGCTCTTGCACCAGCCAGCCCGATCGGGTGTACACCGCGGTGGGGTCGACGTCCCACCGGTGAACACGGTAGCGCCACAACGGAACCACCACCACGAACACCACGATGCCGAGAATTGTGCCGACCACTCCCAGTGCATGGAGCCAGATCTGACCACGGCCCACCGCGAACCACACTGCTTGTGCCAGCACCACGAACAGCCACGGGATCGCCGCCCCGATCGCCCACACCATCGGCGCCTTACGGCTCGGGCGGTGCGTCGGTTCAACGAGATCCATGTGTTGAGCATGACCTATCGACACCGACGTATGTTGAACCCATGAGTGCCGAATGGACTAGCGCCGACGTACCCGATCAATCCGGCCGGGTGGCCGTCGTCACCGGAGCTAACTCCGGTATCGGCTACCAGGCTGCGACCGTGCTGGCCGCGAGGGGCGCCCACGTTGTGCTGGCGGTGCGCGACCTCGCCAAGGGCAGAGAAGCCGTCGAGGAGATCGCCCGCAGCCATCCGGACGCCGATCTCGCCCTGCAGGAACTCGACCTGTCCAGCTTGGCCAGTGTGCGCGCCGCTGCCGACGCAATACGCGTGACATATCCGCGGATCGATCTTCTGGTCAACAACGCCGGGGTCATGTACCCGCCGAAGCAGACCACCGGCGACGGCTTCGAATTGCAGTTCGGCACCAACCACCTCGGCCACTTCGCGCTCACCGGTCTGCTGCTCGATCGACTGCTCGGCGTCCAGGGGTCGCGGGTGGTGACCGTCGCCAGCATGGCTCACAACATTCAGGCGGGCATTCATTTCGACGATCTGCAATGGGATCGCAGCTACAACCGCGTCGCCGCCTACGGCCAATCCAAGCTCGCGAACCTCATGTTCACCTATGAGCTCGACCGCAGGCTGTTGGCCAACGCGGCGCAGACCATTGCGGTGGCCGCACATCCGGGCATCTCGAACACTGAGCTCATGCGCTATGTCCCCGGCTCCGGGCTGCCCGGTTTCCACCGGCTCGCCGGGCTGGTCACCAACAGCCCGCCCGTCGGCGCACTCGCGACGCTGCGGGCCGCGACCGATCCCGTAGTGCGGGGCGGCCAGTACTACGGGCCTTCGGGCTTCCGCGAGCTGGTGGGTCACCCGAAGGTTGTGCAGTCCAGCCGCAAGTCACACGACGTCGTGGTGCAGCAGCGGTTGTGGACGGTGTCCGAAGAGCTGACCGGCGTGAAGTTCCCAGTGTGATGCGCTCCGTCGATGAGCATCGGCGGGTTGTTGCCGCCCTGATCTCGGCACGGCCCCCGGTCGCCCTTCCGGTCGCGCACGGCACCACAGCGCTGGGCCTGGTTCTCGCCGAAGACGTGGTGGCCCCGTTGTCGCTGCCCGGTTTCGACAACTCGGCGATGGACGGATACGCGGTCATCGTCGACGACATCGTGACGGCGTCCGAGGCCACCCCCGTGCAACTTCCCGTCACCGAGGACATTCCGGCAGGCCGCACGGACATCACGACCATCACCGCCGGTACCGCGCAACGGATCATGACCGGCGCGCCGCTGCCCTTGGGAGCGACGGGGGTGGTGCCTGTGGAGGCCACCGACGGTGCGATCGACACCGTCACGATCCGCGCGAGTGCCGAGCCGGGCCAGCACATCCGCCGGGCGGCCGAGGACGTCACCGCGGGTACCACGGTGTTGCAGGCCGGCCAGGTGATCACACCAGCGGTGCTGGGCCTGGCGGCCGCGCTCGGGCTGGCCGAACTGACGGTCGTTCCGCGCCAACGGGTGCTGGTGATGTCGACCGGAACCGAGCTGGTGGCGCCGGGCGCGCCACTACAGTCAGGCCAGATCTACGAGTCCAATGCGGTGATGCTGGCGGCCGCGGTACGCGACGCGGGCGGTGAAGTGGTGGCGGCGCCGACGACCGGTGACGACGTCGACGTGTTCCGCGAGACACTGCGCCGTTGGACCGGCCCCGAAGGAAATGTCGACCTGGTCATCACTACCGGCGGCGTCAGCGCCGGGGCCTATGAGGTGGTCAAGGAAGCCCTGAGCTGCGCTTCCGACAGTAACGTCGAGTTCGTCAAGGTGGCGATGCAACCTGGCAAGCCGCAGGGCGCGGGGACCTTAGACGATCCCGTCGGCACACCCATAGTCACGCTGCCGGGCAACCCGGTCAGCGCGCTGGTGTCGTTCGAGGTGTTCGTCCGCCCGGCGCTGCGTGCCGCGATGGGACTGCCGAACCCTGACCGCCCGCGGCGCACCGCCGTGCTGGCCGAAGACCTG
>CAXMSM010000122.1:0-5545 GCA_964195655.1 uncultured Gammaproteobacteria bacterium
GAACCCGCCGAACGGTGTGCTGTAGCGGACGGAGGAGTGCGAATTGACGGACAGGTTGCCAGCTTCCACGGCGCGCGAAACTCGCAGCGCCCGAGACAGATTGTCGGTCCATATCGATCCGGATAACCCGTAGACGGAGTCGTTTGCCAGCGCGATAGCGTCGGCTTCGTCATCGAACGGCAGTACCGTCACGACGGGCCCGAAGATCTCGTCGGTGACAGTGCGGTCGTCGCGCTGCGGTGTCAGCACAGTCGGGGGGAACCAGTATCCGGGGCCTGCCGGAGCGGAGCCCTGAAATGCAATGGGCGCGTCATCGGGCACGAATGCCGACACCGAGTTCCAGTGCGCCTTGGACACCAGCGGACCCATCTCTGTGTCGCCCGCACGAGGATCCCCCACCACGACGCTCTTGACCGCGGGTTCGAAGAGTTCCATGAACCTGTCATAGACGTTGCGCTGTACAAGAATTCGACTTCTTGCACAACAATCCTGCCCGGAGTTCTCGAAGACTCCGTACGGTGCGGTTGCGGCGGCCTTCTCCAGATCGCAGTCATCGAAGATGATGTTGGCGCTCTTGCCGCCCAATTCCAGGGTGACCCGCTTCACGTGTTCCGCGGCGCCTGCCATCACCCGCTTGCCGACCTCGGTGGACCCGGTGAACACGATCTTGCGTACGTCGGAATGGGTGACAAACCGCTCCCCGACCAGCGACCCCTTGCCGGGCAGCACACAGAACAGGCCGGCAGGCAGTCCCGCTTCGACGGCGAGCTCACCTAGCCTGATTGTCGTCAACGGAGTCCACTCTGCGGGTTTGACCAGCACCGCATTACCCGCCGCGAGCGCCGGGGCGAATCCCCAGGATGCGATGGTCATCGGGAAGTTCCACGGGGTGATGACCCCGACCACTCCGAGTGGCTCGTTGAACGTGACGTTCCAACCCCCAGAAACGGGAATCTGTTTGCCGGACAGTCGTTCCGGTGTAGCGGAGTAATAGCGGAGGACATCGCGGACATGGCTGGCCTCCCACCGCGCATTCCCGATCGGATGCCCGGAGTTGGCGACTTCGAGCTTGGCCAATTCCTCTATGTGCGCGTCCACCACCGTCGCGAATGCCCTCAGCGCCGCCGCTCGGTCAGCGGGCGCTTGTCGTGCCCAATCCCGCTGGGCCGCCTTGGCGCGTGCCACCGCATCGTCGACCGCGGCCTCATCAGTCTGCTCGACGGTGCGCAGCAGTTCCTCGGTCGCGGGGTTGATCACTTCGCTGGACGTCATGGGCTCACCTTCTGTGCCTGCCGGGTTGCATACAGCTGCGCGGCGTTCACCAGCCCGGCGAACAACCGCAGGTCGTCAAGACGCTCCTCGGGATGCCACTGCACGGCCACCGCCCAGCCGCGCGGATACCGGGCCGGGTCGATCTCCACGGCTTCGACCACCCCATCGGTGTCAGATGCACTGACGATCAGGCCCTCCCCCAATCGATCGATGGCTTGGTGGTGGTAGCACTGGGCCTCGGTGGCCTGCCCGACGAGTGACTCGATCCGGGTCCCGGGCACTGTGATGACCGATGACGTGGTGAACACTGCATTACCCTCCTGGTGGCCGGTGTGTCCGAGGACATCGGGCAGGTGCTGGTGCAACGTGCCGCCAAGTGCGACGTTGAGCACCTGGGCGCCCCGGCAGATGCCCAACACCGGCAAACTGCGGCGCAGAGCTCCCTGCAGAAGCGCGATCTCGAAAACATCACGAATGCGGCTGTCCGCGAGGGGCTCGTCGGTTGCGGGGTGACGCACACTCCCATACGCCGCCGGGTCGACATCGCGGCCGCCGGTGATGATCAGACCGTCGATGCCGTCGAGGACGCGCTCGACTATGCCTGCGTCCACAGGCTGTGGCGGCAGCAGCACTGAGATTCCACCAGCCTGCCCGACACCTTCGAAGTAGATGGCGGGTAGGAAGCTGGCCCGCACGTCCCACACTCCGGTCTGCGCCGGCTGCAGATAAGTTGTCAACCCGATCAGCGGCCGACAGGCGCCCTCGGTGCTCACCCCCGCACCCCTTGGGCGGGACTAGAGCCGTTCGAATCCACGCACCCTCTCCCAGTCAGTCACTGCGGCGTTGAACGCCTTGAGCTCCACGCGTGCGTTGTTCAGGTAGTGATCGACGACGTCATCACCGAACGCCCCACGCGCGACCAGCGAGTTGTCCAGCAATTCGACGGCTTCGGCCAGCGTCGTCGGCAGACGCTCGGCGCCGCTGGTGTACGCGTTGCCCTGCAACGCTTCCGGAAGTTCGAGCTCCTGTTCGATACCGTGAAGTCCACCGGCAATCAGCGCCGACACGGCCAGATACTGGTTGACGTCGCCACCGGGGGCGCGACATTCCACCCGCATGCCGTGGCCATGGCCGACCACCCGCATCGCGCAAGTCCGGTTGTCGATCCCCCATGCGACCGCCGTTGGCGCAAAGCTGCCCTCCACATAACGCTTGTAGGAGTTGATGTTCGGCGCATAGAAGAGCGTCAGCTCCCGCAGTGTTGCCAGCTGGCCCGCGATGAAGCTGCGGAACATCGCGGACATCCCCAACTCGTCGTCGGAATCAGCCAACACCGCCGATCCGTCGTCACCTCGCAGCGAGATGTGAATGTGGCAGCTATTGCCTTCGCGTTCATCGTATTTCGCCATGAATGTCAGGCTCTTGGCATGCTGATCGGCGATTTCTTTGGCGCCGTTCTTGTAGATCGTGTGGTTATCGCAAGTGACGCGAGCATGGTCGTAGCGGAATGCAATCTCCTGCTGGCCGAGATTGCACTCACCCTTGACGCCTTCGCAATACATGCCTGCACCGTCCATACCGATGCGGATGTCGCGCAGCAGCGGCTCCATCCGGGTCGACGCGTGCATGGCATAGTCCACGTTGTAGTCGGTAGCCGGGCTGAGGCCGTAGTAGCCGGCCTGCCAGGCGGCCCGATAACTGTCGTCGAACACCATGAATTCCAACTCGGTGCCCACGTAGGGCACCAGCCCGCGGGCGGTAAGCCGATCGAGCTGACGGTTCAGGATGCTGCGTGGTGCCTGCATGACCGGCCGGCCATCAGTCCACGACAGGTCCGCCATCACCAGCGCGGTGCCGGGCAGCCACGGCAACAGTCGCAGAGTGGCGAAGTCAGGCTTCATCACCATGTCGCCATAGCCGGTCTCCCAGCTGGAGATCGCATACCCGTCGACGGTGTTCATGTCGACGTCGACGGCCAGCAGGTAGTTGCAGCACTCTGCGCCGTGCTCAGCGACATCCTCGACGAATAGCCGCGCCGAGACCCGCTTGCCGGTCAGCCGGCCTTGCATGTCGCAAAACGCGACGATCACGGTGTCGACGGCCCCCGAGGCGACCTGTCCCTCTAGCTCGGCCTGCGACAGCATGTTCTCTCCTCTTCGCCTCCTACGTCTCCACAAACTGCCATGTTCAAAGGTAGGAAGCCAGACCAATAGGCGAACTGGTGCCACCGAGCGGTCGACAGACTCCAAACCCTCGTGACGCGTCGCTACCAGGTGCTTGTGCGCATCACGATCTCGGCGGCCAGTTGTGCGGTCGAGTCGAGCGTGCTGCGTCTGCCCAGCAGTTCAACGATGCGGTAGTCCCCGTAGACGAATCGCTGGCTGGCATTGGCGACCGTCCGCGCGGCGCTGGTACTGACTAGCGCCGTGGTGTTCAACTCGACCGGCGCGCATTGCTCGTCACGGATCACCCCGGTGAGATCGGCCGCCCGCGGATGACCGCGGTCGATCACCACCAGCCCGATGAACCGGTCGATCCGGGTCGCTGCCAGCTCCCATGCCAATTCCGCGCCCTGCCGGTCGCCGACCACCAACGCCCAACGGACATCGAGTTCGTCGAGAACCCCGATAACAGCCTTGGCGGTCAAGCGCGGATCCGGGCCGACGACAACGGTCTTCAACGATGCGGTGTGCAGACGCTCACACACGGCTGCGTACGCAGCGGGCGCCTGCTTCGCCGCGGCGAGCAGCACCACGACCGACCCATTGTCAGGACCGGCCACCTCGACGGACACCGAGATACCGTCGACGGTGAACGTGGCAGGAGGCAGAGGGGGCACGGCGTCACGCTACAGGCAGCAGCTGACCCTCCGGGTAGGTTTTCGAGCACTTAATGTTGCTGCTCAAGCCGCTGCCACACGCGCTGCCTGCTTTCCGGTGATCGTCAAAAGAGTCTGCGGCAGCGTGCCTTTGACGAGTATCGACGGGTCCTGAGTGGGGAACGCGATAGCGAACACCGCCATAGATCCCACGTTCTCGAAAGAGAAGTACACGCTGCTTTCATCGCCACCGAGATGCATCGTCTGCTGGTAGACCAAGCCATCCCCACGCGGTGATGGCAGCCGGGTCGTAGTCATCGGAATGCCCGTATCCGATGGTCCAAAGAACGTCTCGTACTGGGCGCAGCGCTCAGCGGTGGCGGCCAACTGCTCAAGATTCAGCGGCCAGGTCAACACGGAGACGACCATCCTCGCGCCGTCATAGGCCACCATGTACTCCGCTGCGCTGCCCGCTCCTCGCTCAGCGGTGGACGCGATGTCGCGAGTCAACCCATCGGTGCAACCCTTCGGTGACGAGAGCATCGGCGGCGGTCCGCCTGCACCGTCCGCCTCGCCGCGGTCTTTGACGATGCGCTGGTAGCGCACGCCGGACGCAAAGTCCCTCTCGTTGAGCACTGCACGCTCAAGCCTGGCACCGGGCCACTCCGCGGTGCCTGTGACGAGCTGCGAACACCCGGTCAGCATCGCCGTGACCAGCATCGCCGTGACCAACACCGGTCCGGCGGCCCCTGCCACCCGCCGCCTGATCATTCCTTCAGGCTACTCACGCCCTACAGGGTGAGGACCTCCGCGCCGACGTCGGTGACCACCAGCGTGTGCTCGAACTGCGCCGTCCATTTCTTGTCCGTAGTGGCCACGGTCCAGTCGTCGTCCCACATCTGGTAATCCAGGGCGCCGAGGTTGATCATCGGTTCGATGGTGAACGTCATGCCCGGTTCGAGGACGGTCTGAATGGACGGCTGATCATAATGCAGTACCACCAGCCCATTGTGGAACGTGGTGCCGATACCGTGCCCGGTAAAATCGCGAACCACGTTGTAACCGAAGCGATTTGCATACGCCTCGATCACACGGCCGACGACCGAGAGTGCCCTGCCGGGCTTGACCGCCTTGATCGCCCGCATGGTGGCCTCATGGGTGCGCTCGACGAGCAGTCGGTGGTCCTCGGAGACGTTGCCCGCCAAGAACGTGGCGTTGGTGTCTCCGTGCACGCCGCCGATGTAGGCGGTGACGTCAATGTTGACGATGTCGCCGTCCTCGACCACCGTTGAGTCCGGAATTCCGTGACAGATGATCTCGTTCAGCGAGGTGCAGCAAGACTTGGGAAAACCCTTGTAGCCCAGCGTCGACGGATATGCGCCGTGTTCGATCATGTATTCGTGGGCTACCCGGTCGAGTTCGTCGGTGGTCACCCCGGGCCTGACCGCCTTGCCG
>CAXMSM010000123.1:0-7676 GCA_964195655.1 uncultured Gammaproteobacteria bacterium
CCACCCCCACCCGGGCCCGAGCCCGGCCGGGTCGACAATGCAGCGGGCGGCTTCAGCTATGTCGTGCCTGCCGGCTGGAAGGTGGCCGACGCCACCCAGCTGTCCTATGGACAGGCGCTGCTCTCGAAGCTGCCGCCGCCAGACGCTCTGCCTGACGCGCCGCCGCCCAACGACACCAGCGTTCTGCTCGGCAGGCTCGACCTGAAATTGTTCGCAGGCGCGGAAACCGACAACACCAAGGCTGCCGAACGGCTGGCTTCGGATATGGGCGAGTTCTTCATGCCGTTCCCGGGGACCCGGGTCAATCAGCAGACGGTCGAACTCGACGCTGGGGGCATGACCGGTGTCGCGTCCTCCTACGAGGTGGATTTCACCGACACCGAGAAGCCCAGCGGCCAGATCTGGGCCGGCGTGGTGGGCGCACCCACGCCCACAGGGACGCCCCGCGGCCAACGGTCGCCCGAGCGCTGGTTCGTTGTATGGCTAGGCACCGCGGCCAACCCCATTCCGCAGAACGAAGCGGTGATACTGGCCAACTCGGTCCGAGAGTGGACGCCTCCGCCGGCAGCCGACCCGAACGCGCCGCCACCGCCGGATCCAAACGCGCCACCGCCGGATCCAAACGCGCCACCGCCACGCCCGGCCCTTGGTGTGCCCGTCCCGGTAGACCCGAATGCGGCCCCGGGGATGCTGCCGCCCGCATAGCGCTTCGTGTCCGATTCCACAGCCGAACTGTTACCAGTGAGGTGTATATCTAGGATGCCTGTGAGGTGTATATCTAGGAGATGGTTCAGCAGCGGCCACTCCTGGCCGGGCTGGCAAAAGGCAGGAGAATGCCATGGAGATCGTTGCGGCGACTGAATTCCTCGCACGTTCGTCGACCCAGACAAGCGTGGGGTGGATCGGCTACATCATCATCGGAGCCATTGCCGGGTGGCTCGCCGGGAAAATCGTCAAGGGCGGCGGTTCCGGCATCCTGATGAACATCGTCATCGGCGTGATCGGCGCCCTCGTCGGCGGGTTCCTACTGAGCTTCTTCCTCGACACCGCCGCCGGCGGTTGGTGGTTCACTTTGTTCACCGCGGTTCTCGGCTCGGTGATCCTGTTGTGGATCGTTGGCATGGTTCAGAAGAAAAAGGTTTAGCCTCGATTAAGGCAGCTTGGGGCCGCCGTTGAGCAGGCCCTCTAGCTCCCTCAGAGTTCCGCGAGCTCGACCCCAGGGCGCTCCGGCGGGTCACCGCCCGTGGGCGCGGCCTGAAAGCCGTCAGGACAGATGCCACACCATGGCGGCTGCCAACGCGCCCAACCCATTGAGCGACCAGTGCAGGGCGATCGGCGCGATGAGACTGCCGCTCCGACGCCGCAGCCAGGTGAACACGAAACCGGCAGCCGCGGTCGCCAACACTGCTCCGACGACGCCCGCGGCCATGCCGAACACTCCGCCGCCCAGGATCTGGGTAAAGCCGACATTGCTCGCGGTGAGCCCCATCGACGTGGCGATATGCCATAACCCGAACAGCAGTGATCCCGCGGCCGCGACACCGCGGAATCCCCAAGCGCGGTTCAGAGCGCCATGCAGGACCCCCCGGAAGGCGAGTTCTTCGGGGATCACGGTCTGCAGCGGAATGATGATCATCGAGGCGATCAGCGCGCCCGACAGCGTCGCGTAGTTGTCGTTGAGGAACATCGGTCGCGTCCACGGCAGGAGTGCGCCGACGGCGATGACAGTCCCGACGAGTGTGACCGCCGCGAGCGCATAACCGGCCCCGGACCTCCAGTGTTCCCGACCCAACCCGATCTCCGACCAGCCCAGTCCGTGCGAGCGGACCAGCATGAGCAGTCCTATGGCGGCCGCGGGGACCACTGCGATATTCGCCCAATGCGTGGTGAAGTGAGCCAGCAGGTTCGTCAGTGCGAGCACGACTACGACGATCGCGATGTCGGCGTAGATCCGGAAATGGTGCAGTGCGGACAGTTGAGCCACCAATGGGTGGGCTTCTGGTGGCGCGGTGAGCACACTGACGTCAGACATAGCAGCCCCAGAGTACCGGCGTTTGGCATCTACGCAGCTCAGCTGTGGCTCACCTCACCAAGATGTCCCGCGAATTACATCACCCACTATTCGCCCGACTATTGATTGTCACCGCCCGTGGCGGCAACGACAACGGCATCGGTAGCGGTGTCGAGACCTGCCTCCGTGGCGGCCGACCACACCCAATTATGGTGATCAGTGTCCGGCAACAGCAGAAGGGCAGGACGGTCGATGACCGAGGGATCGTTGCTGACCTCCCTGCGTGTGCTCGATCTTTCGTCGGGCCACGGTGCCGCCGTCGGCAGGCATCTGGCCGACCTCGGCGCCGACGTGCTCAAGATCGAACCACCTGGCGACGGCTCGGTCTGGACCGCGGCGCCCAGCGCGGCGGGGGCCAGCATCGCGTTCGCGCTGAACAATGCCAACAAGCGCTGCACCCGACTGGATCCGGCCCACCCGGAAGATCGCCGCCGGCTGATCGGACTCGCAGCCGGTGCCGATATCGTCATCGATTGCGGAAACCCGGGAAGCGCAGCGGCATTCGGGACATCGCTGCAGGCTCTGACAAAGCGGTTCGACCATCTCGTCGCACTGTCAGTCACCGACTTCGGTATCGCAGGACCCTACTCGTCCTGGCTGGCCACCGATGCCGTGCTGTATGCCATGTCCTCGGAGCTATCCCGTACCGGCCCGACGGCAGGCACCCCGGTGCTACCGCCGACCGGTGTCGCGTCGGCGACCGCGGCAGCGCAGGCGACATGGGCTGTCCTCGTCGCCTACTACGATCGATTACGTTGCGGCAAAGGCGAATTCATAGATTTCTCTCGATTCGAGGCGGTGGTGCAGGCACTCGATCCGCCCTTCGGGGCCGAGGGGCAGGCGGCGGTCGGCCTCAGACCTAGCACGCAACTGTGGCGCGGTCGCCCTCGCAACCAGCAGATCTACCCGATCTTCGAATGCCGGGACGGGCATGTGCGGATTTGTCTATTGTCGGCCCGTCAATGGCGGGGCATGCGGGCCTGGTTGGGTGAGCCCGAGCAGTTCTCCGACCCCGAATTCGAAACCATCGCCGCGCGCTACGCCGCCTCCAAGGAACTCAACACTGCCATCGGCGAATTGTTCGCACCGGAGACTATGGCTTCACTGGTTGCGCAGGGCCAGGCCCGTGGAGTACCGATCGCTGCGGTGCTGACGCCGGCAGAAGCCCTGTCTGCGGAGCACTTCCGGACAGTGGATGCATTGTCCAACGCCCAGGTGGCACCCGGTGTGACGGTCCCGATCCCGGTCGGCCCGCTGGTGATCGATGGTCGTCACCACGGATACCGCCGCGGGGCACCCAGTGCAGGCGCCGATGCGCCCGAATGGGCGGCTCCGCGGACGTCACCTGCGCCGCCGGTCGGCGAGGCGGCTAACCGGCCGTTTGACGGGCTGCAGATCCTGGATCTAGGTGTCATAGTCGCCGGCGGCGAGCTAGGCCGGTTGTTCGCCGATCTGGGCGCCGAGGTGATCAAGATCGAGAGTCGGGAATATCCCGACGGGCTACGGCAAGCGCCGGCAGGAAAGCCGATGAGCCGGTCCTGGGCGCTGACCCACCGCAACGAGTACAGCTTCGGCCTGGACCTGCGGCAGCCATCCGGCGCTGAACTGTTCGGTCGACTGGTCCAGGGTGCCGATGCCGTGTTCGCCAACTTCAAGCCGGGAACCCTGGCTTCACTCGGATTCTCCTACACCCAGCTAAAGGCTCTGAATCCAGGCATCGTGCTGGCCGAGAGCAGCGCGTTCGGCGATCGCGGGCCATGGAGTGCGCAGATGGGCTACGGCCCGCTCGTCCGGGCCTCCACCGGCGTCACCCGGCTTTGGAGGTCGCAAGACGCGGAACCGGGCATCTACTACGACGCGACGACGACCTTTCCCGACCACGTGGTCGCCAGGCTCACGGCGGTCGCCACCCTGGCCGTGCTGATCCGACGTAAGCAGACCGGTGTGGGCGGACACGTACACATCTCGCAGGCCGAGGTAGCGATCAATCAGCTTGCGGAAGCTTTTGTGGCTGAATCAGTCAGGGCTGCAGGACTTCCGACAGTCGAGGACAACGCAATTCACGCGGTGTTCCCGTGCGCCGGCGACGACGAGTGGTGTGTCATCTCGATAGGGTGCGAATCGCACCGGACAACGCTCGCTGAATTGCTCGGGAGCGCGGAGTTACCCGAAGACCGCCCCGAGTTGATCGCGGCGCTCTCGCAGTGGACAACACCCCGAGACAAGAACGTGGTAGCCGCGCAACTCCAAGAACTCGGCGTCCCCGCGGCGCCGATGAACCGCGCGGCAGATGTCGCCGACGACCCGCAGCTCGTCTTCCGGCAACTGTTCACCGCCCTGACCCATCCGCTTCTGGACACAGCCATACCCACCGAAACCGCGCCGGCGCGGTACACCCGCATACCCCGCGCACCGCTGAGACCCGCACCCATGCCAGGCGAGCACACCCGCACGATCTGCCAGAAGGTCCTCGGGTTGACCCCCGAGAAGACCGAGGGCCTGATCGCCGACGGAGTGCTGTTCACCGACCAGAAGAAGAGCTAGGGAGGCCCACTTGATGTCCCTCGACCCCAGGACACCGGTACTGGTCGGCTACGGGCAGATCAACCAGCACACCGAGAATCCCAGTGTCGAACCCGTGGACTTGATGGTGGCGGCTGCGCGGACCGCCGCCGACCCTCATGTGCTCGAGTCAGTCGACTCGGTACGGATCGTCAACTTGCTGTCGTGGCGCTACCGGGATCCGGGACTGCTTCTGGCGCAACGCCTGCGCGCCGACAAGGCGGCGACCCGCTACACGGGCGTCGGCGGAAACGTGCCACAGACCCTGGTGAATCTGGCCTGCCTGGACATCCAGCGGGGCAAGGCCGATGTCGTCCTGATCGGCGGGGCAGAGACGTGGCGGACGAGAAGCCGACTGCGGGCCGCGGGAGCCAAACCGGACTGGACGCGGCAGGAAACTTCGGTGCCGATCGCGCCGGGGTCCGACGACGGGGTGCAGATGGCCGGCCCTGCCGAGATCCGCATCAACCTGGACCGGCCCGCCTACGTGTACCCGATGTTCGAGCAGGCGGTGCGGATAGCCGCGGGTGAGACACCAGACCAACATCGCCGCCGTATCGGTGAACTCTGGTCGCAGTTCAGCACGGTGGCCGCAGCCAATCCCCACGCCTGGAGCAGGGGCGCGCTGACGGCCGAGCAGATCTGGCAGCCGGCTCCCAACAACCGGATGATCAGCTGGCCCTACACGAAGCTGATGAACTCCAACAACATGGTCGATCAGGGCGCAGTTCTGATCCTGGCCTCGGCGGAGAAGGCGACCCATCTTCAGATCCCTTCGGACCGATGGGTTTTCCCCTACGCCGGAGCGGACTCACACGATACCTACGCGATCGGCGAGCGGGCGGAGCTCTTCACCTCGCCGGCCATCAGGATTGCCGGCAGGCGGGCGCTGGAACTTGCAGGAGCAGGGATCGACGATATCGACCTGGTCGACGTCTACTCGTGCTTCCCGTCGGCGGTTCAGATCGCTGCCAGGGAGTTAGGGCTTCCGGCCGGGGATAGGAGCCGCCCCTTGACCGTCACCGGCGGCCTGAGCTTCGCCGGCGGCCCGTGGAACAACTACGTCACTCACTCGATCGCGACGATGGCCGAACAGTTGGTCTCACGCCCGGGAAGTCGTGGCCTGATCACCGCCAACGGCGGATACCTCACCAAACACAGCTTCGGCGTGTACGGGACCCGGCCTCCAGAGCATGAATTTCGTTGGGAGGATGTCCAACCCGCAGTCGACCGGGAGCCGACCCGCGCCGCTCTCGTGGATTGGAGCGGGGCGGGAACCGTCGAGTCGTGGACGACACCCGTCGACCGGGATGGGCGGGCCGAGAAGGCATTTCTAGCGGTCCGAACACCCGAGGACGCCCGCGTGCTCGCGGTGATCACAGCAGGCGCCGAAGCCGAGGCCACCATGCGCGACGACATCGCGGGCGCCGCCGTGCAGATACACGCTGACGGCACCGCCTCACTGGAGTAATCGGTTGTCGTTGCTAGACAGCAAGGAGCCTGCCGTTCCGGGGGAAACGGCAGGCTCCCTGGGTATGTGGTCGCTAGGCGGTGTTCTGAGCCCCTAGCACCCGTTGGATATCCGGCTTCATCTGCTGCAGCTGCTGACCCCAGTAGCCCCAGCTGTGCGTACCGCTCGACGGGAAGTTGAAGACACCGTTGGTGCCGCCCGCGGCGATGTAGCTGTCGCGGAAGCTGATGTTGGTCCGCAAGGTGAATCCCTCAAGGAACTGCGCCGCCAACAGATTCTCGCCGGCGGTGCCGGTGTCCAGTTCCGACGGAGTTCCGGTGCCGCAGTAGACCCAGATCCGGGTGTTGTTGGCCACCAAGTGTGCAATGTTGACCATCGGATCATTTCGCTTCCACGCCGGATCCGAAGACGGACCCCACATGCTCTCAGCATTGAATCCGCCAGCGTCGTTCATTGCCAAACCGATCAGCATGGGCCACCAACCCTCCGACGGGTTCAGGAAGCCCGACAGCGAAGCAGCGTAGATAAACTTCTGCGGGTGGTAGATCGCGTAGTTCATCGACGCGCTACCGGCCATTGACAGACCGACGACCGCGTTGCCGTTCTGAGACACGCCGCGGTTGACCTCTAACCACGCCGGGAGTTCCTGTGTGAGAAACGTTCCCCACTTGTAGGTGTAGTTCTGGCCGTTACCGCGGGAGGGCTGATACCAGTCGGTGTAGAAGCTCGACTGCCCGCCCACTGGCATCACCGTCGACAGGCCGGACTGATGGAACCACTCGAAAGCCGGGGTGTTGATGTCCCAGCCGCTGTAGTCCTCTTGGGCCCGCAGTCCGTCGAGCAAGTAGACCGCGTTCGGGCCACCGCCCTGGAACTGAATCCGGATATCGCGATTCATGGCCGGGGAGAACACATCCAGATACTCGACTGGAAGACCGGGCCGGGAGAACGCTCCCGCGGTCGCCTGACCCCCGGCGAAGCCGATCAGCCCGGGCAGTGCCGCTGCCGCCACCGCGGCAGCGGCCACTCGGCGCACCCACTTACCTCGAAACTTCTCTCTCAACTTCATAGTGGCAACCAACCCACCTTTCTGTACAAGTCCTGCGTGCCTGGCAGTACTGCCGTCGTTTTGCAGAAGTAATGCAACACGCTCGGGCCACCCGAACTGCCGTCCGACACCACGAAACGACGTCGCGTTTGGCTAACGATTCCGACTCAGGGCGGACTCGCCTCGAGGTGAGAAGCTCACGGTCAGCGCGATGACAGGACTAACCACCCATGGGACGGAACGACAGCTTCGGCCACGATTTCCAGCGGAGGTGCGCCGGAGCCCGCAACGACCTCGGCGGTGGCAAACCCAAGTTCCGGCAACGATATCGGCATCGCCTCGTTGCCGACGTTGAGTGCGACGACGAGCGCATTGTCACCGTTGCGCGTGGCGTAGACATATCCGTGATTGGTCACGCGCAGTGGCTCGGTCCGTGCGGTGTGCAACCAGGGGTGGCGGCGGCGCAGCCCGATGAGGTGCTGGTGGGCTCGGAACATCTGTTGCCCGTGTTCACCCACTCCCTC
>CAXMSM010000124.1:0-5174 GCA_964195655.1 uncultured Gammaproteobacteria bacterium
ACCTAAAGACTCAGTACCCCTTGAGGCGGTGCCGGCTGATGCCGGCGCCGCTTCTTTGGCCTTCCGCCGCCTCTTTGCCCTTTTGGCCACTCTGGCCCCGTTGGCCTCACAAGCCCCTTACGTCAGATAAGTAACTACTAAAACTTTGGCCTCTTGTACAACAAGTGACGTCCGTCACCCGCAGACTTGGTAACCGCAGCGTGAGAGCGCTGCATTTGCTGGTTTTTGAGTCACAACGGTCGGGGAAGGACCGCAGAGATGAATATTCGTAAGGTTGTCACTACAGGCCTGATGGCTACCGGGATCTCCGGAGCGTTTGCCGCCGTCCCGATGGCACTGGACGGTGGAGTGAGCCCGATGGCTACCGCGCACGCCGACTCCGTCAACTGGGATGCGATCGCGGAGTGCGAGTCGGGCGGAAACTGGTCAATCAACACGGGCAACGGCCATTACGGCGGTCTGCAGTTCAAACAGGCGACCTGGGCCTCCAATGGCGGCGTGGGCCACCCGGCGGCCGCCTCACGTTCCGAGCAGATCCGGGTGGCCGAGAGCGTGTTGGAGACCCAGGGAATCAAGGCGTGGCCGACGTGCGGCGCCAAGGGTTTGGCTGCTCAGGTATGGGGCAACACTCCCGCCGCCACCGCCGCAGTGCCCGCCGTCTCCGCTGCAGTGCCCGCCGTCTCCGCCGCAACCCGCGTCACGGCCCCTGCGAAGGCGACCGCGTGCGCGCGCATTCCGCTCTCGCTGTTCGGTGGCATCACCGGCCTGCGCAAGATGTGCACTGTGCTGCTGACGCCGCACTCGGCGCGCTGACGCCGCGTTCGGCGCGCTGACGGGCTGACGGGTTGACGGGCTGAACTCAGCGTGTGACGTCCGCCGCGGTAGGCAGGACGAATGCCGAGCGGGCCGCGAGGGACCTCAGGTGAGATGTCAACACGCGTTCGGGGATCAGGGCGGTGGCCCGGCTTGCGGCACCGCTGAGAAACGACGGACGCATGTTGACGATCCTGCCGATCGTCGCAGATTCCCGCACCAACGGGCGGACCCGGCGGCTGCGGAACCTGCCGAATCCCGCGAAGGCGGTGGGCAGGTCGGGCGCCAACTCGATAAAACGGGCCAGAATCGCTGCGTCCTCCAGTCCCTGGCACCCGCCCTGCCCGAGATGGGGACGCATCGGGTGAGCGGCGTCACCGACGAGCACCACTGGTCCGCGTGACCACTGCTTGGGCTGGACGCGGTCGAAGAGATCGTTGCGCAACAGGTCCGCGGGTTCTGTGCAGGCGATGAGCTGGGGAATCGGCTCGGCCCACGAGGCGAGCTTCGTTGTGAGATAGGCGTGGTCGCCGCCGGGGGCAGTGCTGCCCTCCGGTGCTCGTTCGGAGGCGAACCAGTAGGTGTGGTCGGAGCCCAGCGGTACATGCCCGACCTCGGTCCCGTTTCCCATGGTCGTGCCGGCCAGTGCGGGATCCAGTGGGTAGGCGGCCACCCCGCGCCAGGCGGTGTACCCGGCGTAGCGGCTGGGCAGCGGACCGTTGAGGATGCGCGCCACCATCGAGTTGACGCCTTCTGCGCCGACCACCGCGTCAGCTTCTCTAATCCGCGAATCCGAGAGAGTGATCTGAACGGAGGAATCGGTGATCGCCAGTCCGGTCGCGGTCAATCCGGTCCAGACAGCGTCGGCAGGCAACGCACCGCGCAGGATCTGGGTCAGAGCTGATCGGCGCACCACCACCAGAGGCTCGCCGAGGGCGTTGACGATCCGCTGTGCGGACGGGCGGCGCAGCCACCGGCCATCGCGCCAGCGCATCGCTCCTCCCGTGACCCTGCCGCCTGCGCGTCGCACCGCGTCGCCCAGTCCGATTTCGTCCAAGGCGGCCAGCGCGTTGGGCCAGATGCTGATGCCCGCACCCGTGGTGATGTCAGTGCGCTGCTCGATCACCGTCACGTCGTGTCCGGCACCGCGCAGGGCGACAGCAGTGGCCAAGCCGGCGATGCCGGCACCGATCACGGTGATTTGCGCGGACATGCGCTGACAATATCGGCCCGATATGCATCCTGAAGACCTACGGTGCGTGTGTTACGAAGTGGCATGGCCTCACGTCGGTTAGCACCCGCATCTCCTTTCGGCGACCTCGATGATTTCCTGGCCCTCCCGCGGGTGTCCGGTCTTGCGGTGTCCTCCGACGGCTCACGGGTCGTCACCACCATCACGCAACTCAACGCCACACGTACCGAGTTCCTCAGCTCGCTTTGGGAACTCGACCCGGCCGGCCTGCAGTCGGCCCGCCGAATCACCCACGGCGTGATGGGGGAGTCGGCACCCGAATTCACCGTCGACGGCGATCTACTCTTCCTCTCCTCCCGGCGCACCGACGAGGACGACCAACCGCCCAAATCGCTGTGGCGACTGCCCGCTGCGGGCGGAGAGGCCGTCGAGGTCGTCGTGTTCCCTGGCGGTGTCGCCGGTGTCGTGTCAGCGAACGCAGCCGCCACCATTGTGGTCGCCTCGCCAATGTCGGCCTCGGCCAATGATATCGACGATGATCGGCGGCTGCGGAAGGCGCGCAAAGACAACAAGGTGTCGGCGGTGCTGCACGACGGCTACCCGATCCGGCACTGGGACCACGACCTCGGCCCTGATCGCGCGCACCTGTTCAGCGTCGATGGGCAAGCCGGCAGGCATCGTGACCTGACCCCCGACCCGGGTGATTCGTTGCGGGAAGCAGATTTCGACCTCAGTCCCGATGGCACCTTCATTGTGACGTCCTGGCATGGCCCCGCGCCCGGTGCGGGGATCTGCGGCACGCTGGTCCGGATCGACGTGGCGACCGTGCAACGATCGGTGATCGCCGACGACCCCGACGGAGACCTGGGACACCCGGCGATCTCTCCCGACGGGCAGTCGGTAGCGTTCACCCGACAGACGACTCCCACTCCAGTGCAGGCGCCGCGAATAACGCTGTGGGTGTTGCGCTTCGGTACTCAGCCGATCGAGCTGACGGGAGAATGGGACCGATGGCCGACGTCGGTGACGTGGTCTGCGGACGGTTCGATGTTGATTGTGACGGCAGACGACAGCGGGCGGGGCCCGATCTTCGCCGTCGACCCAGGCTCGGGTGTGTTGCAGCCGATCATTGCCGACGACTTCACGTACTCCGATGTCCGCCGCGGCGCCGACGGCGCGGTGTTCGCACTACGTAGCTCCTATGCGTCTCCGCAGCATCCCGTGCGTATCGATGCCGACGGCTCGGTGACAGTGCTGCCCAGCGTGCCTATGCCTGAACTGCCTGGAACGCTGACCGAGCTGACCGCGGTCGCCGACGACGGACAGGCCGTCCGGTCCTGGCTGGCGCTCCCGAACGGTGATCAGGCCGCGCCGCTGCTGCTGTGGGTTCACGGCGGCCCACTGGCGAGCTGGAATGCCTGGCACTGGCGGTGGAATCCCTGGATTATGGTCGCGGAGGGGTACGCGGTGCTGCTGCCCGACCCCGCCTTGTCAACCGGATACGGCCAAGACTTCATCCAACGGGGTTGGGGTGCATGGGGATTCGAGCCATACACTGATCTGATCGCGGCGACTGACGCCGCCTGTGCGCACCCGCAGGTGGACCAAACCCGGACTGCCGTGATGGGCGGCTCGTTCGGTGGTTACATGGCCAACTGGATCGCCGGGCACACCGACCGTTTCGCGGCGATCGTCAGCCATGCAAGCCTGTGGGCACTTGACCAGTTCGGCTCGACCACCGACGGCGCGTACTGGTGGGCCAGCGAGATGACACCGGAGATGGCGGGCGCGAATTCACCGCACCTCTTCGTCTCCGAAATCTCGACCCCGATGCTGATCATCCACGGCGACAAGGACTATCGGGTGCCGATCAGCGAAGCACTTCGGCTGTGGTACGAGCTGCTGACTCGATCGGCGCTTCCCGCGGGTGACGACGGCTCGACCGTGCACCGCTTCCTGTACTTCCCGTCCGAAAACCACTGGGTGCTCAACCCGCAGCACGCCAAGATCTGGTACCAGGTGGTCATCGCTTTCCTGTCGCAGCATGTGCTCGGTCGGGATGTCGAGCTGCCGGACACGCTCGGGTAGCGTAAGGCGCCATGGAGCATCCGGAAAATACAGCCGATCGCGAGTTCGACATCGTCCTCTACGGGGCCACCGGATTCGTCGGCAAGCTCACCGCCGAGTACTTGGCTTCCTCGGGAGGTGGTGCGCGTATCGCACTCGCCGGCCGTTCCACAGACCGTCTGCTGGCAGTGCGCGACTCGCTCGGTGAGGCGGCGCAGTCCTGGCCGCTGATCGTGGCCGACGCCTCGCAGCCATCGACGCTCAACGCGATGGCGGAGCGCACGCGAGTGGTGATCAGCACGGTCGGGCCCTATCTCCGCTACGGCCTCCCTCTGGTGGCCGCTTGCGCGGCCGCGGGCACCGACTACGCCGACCTGACCGGCGAGCCCTTGTTCGTCCGGGAATGCATCGACCTTTATCACAAGCAGGCGGTCGACACTGGTGCGCGCATCGTTCATGCGTGCGGGTTTGACTCAATCCCGTCGGATCTGACCGTTTTCGCGCTGTACCGCCAGGCCGAACAGGACGAGGCCGGTCAGCTCGGCGACACTAACTTCGTGGTGCGCCGATTCGCCGGCGGCGTCTCCGGCGGCACCGTCGCGTCCATGACGAACCTCTTCCGGGAAGTATCCACAGATCCCGAGGCGCGGCGACTGCTCAACGACCCGTACACGCTGACACCAGACCGTTCGGCGGAACCGGAGCTCGGCGCACAACCCGACGCACGGTGGCGGCGTGGGCGCGACATCGCCCCCGAGCTCAACGGCTACTGGGTTGGTGCATTCGCGATGGCGATTCCCAACACCCGCATCGTCCGGCGCACCAACGCGCTGTTGGACTACGCCTACGGCAAGCGTTTCGAGTACGCGGAGCAGATGAGCGTCGGCCGCTCGATCGTCGCACCGGTGGTCGCGGCGATGGCGACTGGTGGAAACGTGGCGACGGTGGGGCTCGGCAGTCGGTTCCTCGATCGCGTGCCCGAACGCGTCCTCGAACGCATCCTGCCCAAGGCCGGTACCGGGCCCAGCGAGCGGGCCCGTGAGCAGGGCCACTACGCCGTCGAGACCTACACCACCACGTCCACCGGCGCCCGCTACGTCGC
>CAXMSM010000125.1:0-3763 GCA_964195655.1 uncultured Gammaproteobacteria bacterium
CCCGCGACTGCACGGGCCAACAGCGTCTTGCCGGTACCGGGCGGCCCGTAGAGCAGCACCCCCTTGGGGATCTTGGCACCCAGCGCCTGGTAGCGCGACGGGTTCTGCAGGAAGTCCTTGATTTCGTACAGTTCCTCGACCGCCTCGTCCACGCCGGCAACGTCGGCGAACGTGGTCTTGGGCATGTCCTTGGAGAGTTGCTTGGCCTTCGACTTGCCGAAACCGAACCCCATCCGCCCGCCGGACTGCATCCGGGAGAACATCACGAAAAGGAAGACCAGCAGTAGCAGCGGAAGCATGTAGATGAGCAGCGTGCCGAGCATGCTGCTCTGGTTGACGACGGTATTGGTCGTAGCCTTCTTGGCCTGCAGCGCTTCGAACAGCGTGACCCCGTATCCGGTGGGGTACTTGGTGATGATCTTGTTGCTGTTCTCGGTGTCGCCGTTGCCGTTCTTCAGGTCGAGCCGCAACTGCTGTTCACGGTCGTCGATTTGCGCGCTGGTGACGTTGTCGCCGTTGATCTGGGCCATCGCCACCGAGGTGTCGACAGGCTTGAATCCACGGGTGTCGTCACTGAAGTAGAAGAAGGACCATCCGAGAAGCAGCACCACGGCGATCACCGTGAGAGTGCGGATCACATTCTTGCGGTTCATATGGGTATGCGGTTCATTGATACTTGCGGTCGGCAGCGGACCACCGGCCAAATCCTTCCAATACGCGCGCAGCTAGAACAGCCAAGGCTACCGCTAGACCAACGTCCGGAAGTTCCCGACGGTCACGGATGGAACAAACCCGCCTGAGCCCGGAGTTCACGGAGTCTTCGCCGAGCGTGGTTCCAGGGCGGCTGTCCAAGCGATTTTTCGCCCTACGCGCACGCTCGGGAATCTGGTTGAGTATCAGGCGTGCGGTCCCGGATGGTGGTCAGGAATATCGAGACGAACGGGGTTTCGCTGCGGGTTACCGAGGCCGGAGAACCTGGCGCGCCGGTGGTTGTCCTCTGCCACGGCTTTCCTGAGCTGGCGTTCTCGTGGCGCCACCAGGTCCATGCGTTGGCCGCCGCGGGCTATCACGTGCTGGCCCCCGACCAGCGCGGCTATGGCGGCTCCGATAGGCCGGCTGCCGTCGACGCCTACACCGTCGCCGAGCTCAGCGCCGATGTGGTCGGACTGCTCGACGATGTCGGCGCCGCGCAGGGCGCGTTGGTCGGCCACGATTTCGGTGCCGTGGTGGCGTGGACCGCGCCGTTACTGCACCCCGACCGCTTCTCCGCGGTCGCCGGCCTGAGCTTGCCCCCGGTGCCGCGACCGAAGGTGCCGACGACGCAGGCGTTCCGCCGGATTTTCGGGGAGAATTTCTTCTACATCCTGTACTTCCAGGAACCGGGCCCCGCTGACGCCGAGCTAGCGCAGGACCCGGCCACCACGCTGAGGCGCCTGTTCGCCACCCCACCCGCCGGCGATGACGCCGCGGCGCTGCACATGCTCGCGCCCGGGCCCGAAGGGTTCCTGGCCCGCATTCCCGAACCCGGCGGGCTCCCCGGGTGGATCAGTCGACAGGACTTCGACGTCTACGTCGACGAGTTCACCCGCAACGGGTTCACCGGACCGCTCAACTGGTATCGCTGCTTCGACCGCAACTGGGAGCTGACGGCCACACCCCCGGCGGCGACGATCGACGCGCCCGCCCTGTTCATCGGTGGCACCGCCGATGCCACCCTGGCCTACACACCGCGACACCGCGCGCGTGAAGTCGCCGCCGGCGAGTACCGCGAGGTGATGATCGAGGGGGGCGGTCACTGGCTGACCGAGGAGCGACCGCACGATGTCACCCGCGCGCTACTGGAGTTCCTCACCGATCCCATTGTCGACCAAAGGATCCGGTCACGAACGCGATAGGGTGCCAGGCATGCCGATCGCACCGGAAGTAAAGAGGGCAGCGAAGAACACCCCGACCAAGCTCGTGCGCCTTGCCGCCGTCGGCGTCGCCGCGGCCGCGCTGACGGCATGCGACGTCCAGCCGGGCGAGACCGTAGCCCCCGACTCCACTGCCAGGCAGGTGACGGTCGTCGGCGCCGGTGAGGTACAGGGCTCACCCGACACGCTGACCGTGGACGCGTCGATAGAATTCCTGGCGCCGGACGCCACTGCCGCGATGAACCAGACCAACGAACGTCAGCGAGCCGTGCTCGACGCACTCGGCGACCTCGGCATCGACAGCGACGACGTGGCCACCACCCAGGCCGACCTGCAGCCGCAGTATGCCCCCGAAAACAACGCGATCATCGCCTACCGCGCCACGAACTCGATCACCGTGACGATCACCGACCTCGACCTGGCCTCCGATGCGATCGGCTTGATCGTCGCCACCGGCGGTGACGCCACTCGCATCAATTCGATCAGCTACTCCATCGAGGACGACTCGCAGCTGGTCCGCGATGCGAGGGCCAGGGCATACGAGGACGCCAAGGACCGCGCCGGCCAGTACGCGGACCTGTCTGAGCTCGACCTCGGCAAGGTGATCTCGATTTCGGAGTCCGGCGGCGCAGCGCCGCCCCAGCGGATGCCTGCCCCGCGGGCGATGATGGAAGCCGCCGTTCCGCTGGAACCCGGTGAGCAGACGGTTGGTTTCAGCGTGACGGTGATCTGGGAGTTGGGCTGACGCTCACCTGGGGCTGGCGGCCGGTTCGACGCTGGCGGCCGGTTCCACTCTGGCGGCCGGTTCGACCACCACGGGGATGCCGTTGAGAACCGCGGTGCCTGACAGCGGGTCCAGCACCGAACCGTCGTTGAGTTGATTCACGTTCGCCCCGGGGTGCCTGGACGCCAGCGTCTGCCCGGTGCCGCCGCGGTCGTGCCCCCAGCCGTGCGGCAGCGACAGCACGCCGCGGCGAATATCCTCGGTGATCTCTACAGGCACCACCAGTTCACCGCCGGCCCCTTTGACCACAGCGGTGTCAGACACCCCGAGCTCAGCCGCGTCGTCGGGGTGAATCCGCAGTGTGCACAGGTTCGTACCACCGGCCAGTGCAGGCAGGTTGTGCATCCAGGTGTTGTTGGAGCGCAGATGTCGCCGCCCGATCAGCACGAACCCGTCGTTTCGGTGCCCCAACGAGTCGCGTAGTCGCGCCGCGTCAGCGACCAACGGCGGCGGGGCCAGCTCGATAAGACCCGACGCGGTGCGCAGCAGATCGGGCAGCCGCGGCTGCATCGGGCCCAGGTCGATACCGTGCGGTGCCGCCTTGAGCCGCTTGAGCGTCAGGCCGTCGGGTCGGGTCCCGAACCCGTCACCGTAGGCGCCGAGCCGAAGCATCATGTCGATTCGGCGCTCGTAGCCCGGGCCGTCGTCGAGCATGGCGGTCAGCTCTTCGACCGCGCGACCCGCAACCGGCGAGGCCACATCCGCGGTCTCCTTGGCCAGGGTGGTGCCGATGACCTGCTCGTCGATCAATGCCGGGTCCGCGTCGACTCCGATTCCGTAGAGGACCAAGATGATTCGCGACAGGATCTCGGCTTCGTCAAGACCCGCCTGCAGCGGCAGCGCCGGTGGTGAGTAGCGCGCGTTGTTGCGCACCGCGAGGTTGTTGAACGCAAAGTCGAAGTGTGGACTGCGCGACGGCGGTGGGGGCGTTCGTGGCGACGGTGGTGGCCACCATTGCCAGGCTGCTCGGGCCGTTGGCGATGCGGGTCGGCATCGACGACGGAATCGGCGCCGGCAGCCGGGGTGTGATCGCCAAGGCGGCCCTGATCTACATCGGCCTGCTGTT
>CAXMSM010000126.1:0-4668 GCA_964195655.1 uncultured Gammaproteobacteria bacterium
GTACTACGCTCAACGGCGGGCCGCAGAACACACCGGTCACACATAACAAGGCGTGCATGAAACCCAATGCCGTTAACTTTGCAGGCGGGTGAGTCGGATGTCGGGAGGCCCGCGATGTCTGATGTTCTTGTGGTCTAGGCGTTTTCGGGGGAATTTGCTTCCGCTGGCTCTTTTTGTGACGCGGGGGTAGGTGCGGTGGCGCCTGGCCGGGTTTGGGCGTTGGAGGATCTCGGCGAGGGCGTGCCCGGTGCAGGTCGCGAGTCGGTCAGGGGGAAAAACCCGCCTGCCCGGTGACGTGGCGGCGGACGATGCGTAGGGTCCGGATGAACGACATGCGTAGCGGGTCGAGTCGTTCGGGGTCGGCGGCCTCATACATCAGCGCGCGGATCGCGTAGTGCGTGAGCAACAGTGCCCAGATTTCTTGGCGCACCATCTCGGGGCTCTGCGAGCGCAGGACTCGGTAACTGCCGCGTTGGCGGGTTTCGATCTCGGCGAGACTGGACTCGAATTCCCAGCGTTGGTGATAGACCGCAGCCAGCTCAGCGGCTGAGGCAACCTCGGGATCGAGGATGGTGGTGATCAGCCGGATGGGTGATCCGCTCTGGCTGTCGCGGTTGGCGATGTCGTACTCCACGACGCGCACCGTGGGGCCTTGCGGGACGGTGTGCAGGCCGCGGGCCCGGTGACGCCGGATGCGTTGACGTTCGATGTCGGTGAGCAGCACGCTCAGATACGAGCCGTCGGCGAGGTCGGTGACCACATGCAACGTCTGTGAGGACTGCACCCGCCACAGCAGCTGCGCGCCGGTGGCGGCGGCCTCGTCCCAGAACGCTCTGCTGTAGAACCCGCGGTCGGCCAACACCAGCATGTCGGGCTCAAAGCTGGCCAGCAGCGGGCGGGCGAGTTCGCGCTCATCGACGCGCACCCCACCCAGGTGCGCGTCGATCACGGCATGGGTACCGCATTCGCCCAGCCCGAGCACCTTCACCTTCGGGTAGGGGGCATCCAGGCCCTGGCTGACACCGCGACCGAACTCGTCCTCGTTGTCGGCGGTGTCGGGCACATCCAGTTGGACACCGTCGATAGCCATCACCCGCAGATCCCCAAGCCAGGCGCCGCAGGTGCCCGCACCGGCCAGCGGCCGGGCGACCCGCGCGTAGAGCTCGCGCAACGGCTCAGCTCCCAGGCGGGCCCGGGCCTGACACAGTGCTGAGGCGCTCGGGACCTGCCAGTGCTCGTCCCAGGACCGCAGGAACCGCAGCCCCTCGACGAGTTTGCGCATCACCTCTTCGTAGGCGTCGTCGAAGAACAACGTCATCGCCAGCACGAAATACACGACCACCCGGGCCGGCAGCAGTCGGCGACGACGCTCGGTGCGGCCGGTCTCGGCGAGCACCTCATCGACAAGATCGCGGTGCACCAGTCTGGTCAGCACGCCCAGGCCGATCCGGTCAGTCAACCGGTCCTCTCGACCGCGTTCACCACCCGGTTTCTTGTCGGCCACAGGCATACATAATACGTGGAATACGTTGCAGCACAATACTTCTACGAGCCAATCTGAGCCCCGACAACCGCCACGTCCACCACATCACCTTCAGCGGATCGACACACTTGACGCCAATCGAACACGCAGTACCACAACATCTTTCAACTCAAAAGACCCTGACCTGCGACGATGCCAAAGTTAACGGCATTGGGTTTAATGCTGGTTTAATGCACACCTCGTTACATGTGGCCGGTGTGCTTTCCGGCGTGGCGTCGAGCGTAGTACTCAGCCTCGGCTTCTGCGGGTGGGCGGCGCCCGAGCCGGTGCATGAGCCTGAGCCGGTCAATCGTGGCCGCCGACATCGACATCAGCAGCTCGGCGGTGTCGTCGTCGATCCTCAACTCGCCGAACCGGCGCAGCACCGGCACCAGCTCGCCCAGCATCGGCGCGAGCCGCTTACCCGCCGGTGCGTTCAGCACCGCCCAGCACTTCTCCAGCGCGCCAACAACAGTCGCGCCATACTTGAGCTCCCGGGGCGGCCTGGCGGCGACGATCTTCGGACGCAGAGCGTTGCGCAACGCCCGCCGCGCGTAGTCCCGGTTGAACCCGGTCACCGCGCACACCGAATCCAGGATCACCGCCTTACCGGCCCTGCTCGCGTTCCGATACCGCACCGCCTGCGACCGGGTGATCGCCTTCCGATTCGCCAACGACAACTCCATCAACCCCGATAAGCCGGAAAACCCGAGCTCACCAACCCAGGCGCGCCGAACCGATCCGGACCATTCCAGATGAGGCAACGAATCGACCACGCAGACCTTTTTGATGAGTCAACGCGGGTTACTGACAAGCCAGCCGACCACGACGTACGCTTCACCTACGGAGTGCCTTTCCACAGCGGACCTTGAACCCTTAGCAAGCCACAAGAATCCCCTGCCGGACAGGCACTTCCGTGCATCTATGCGCCATAAACACCCATCGCCATGAACGATCTGGGTAAGGTGTCCTGGTGGCTGTGGGTGTTGCTCGTCGGCGTTGTGTTCATGTGGTTGCGCACACCTGCCGAGGACCAGGAATGATTGTCTATAGCCCCACATCAGTGGTCGCCGCGCGTGAGGTCCGCGCCACTGAACACACAGGGCCGGCCAATAAACCGCGGCGCACCATCAACCAATTTCGAACACAGACCACTAAGCCCGGCCTCGTTATCGAGGCGTTTCCCCCCATCCGCGACGTTCTCACAGATTATTTTAGCTATTCGCGCAACCGAAGGACTCATTCGTGGCTCACCCAACAGTAGTTGAATACGCTGTAGATCGGCTCTCAAAACTTGGCGTCACCGACTGTTTTGGTCTCCCCGGTGACTACGCGTTCCCGATTAACGACGCGATTGCCTCGAATGAATCGATCGAGTGGCGTGGTTGCTCGAATGAATTGAACGCCTCTTATGCCGCCGACGGGTATGCCCGTATTCGAGGCTTCTCGATGCTCAATACGACCTATGCGGTCGGCGAGCTGAGCGCACTCTGCGGGGTGATGGGGGCCAAGGCCGAGCGGTCGACCATTTTTCACCTGGTCGGCATGTCCAGCATGCGACATCAGCAACTGCGGAAGCACGTGCACCACACGCTTGGCGATGGCGTGTTTCAGAACTTCATCAATATCTCGGCCCAATCGGCATGTGTGCATGCGATCCTGACACCGGACAACTGCGTCTATGAAATGGAGCGGGTTATCGCCGCGGCGCTGGCCAACCGGCAGCCGGCGTACATCATCGTGGCGGAGGACCTTGCCACCAGACCCATCACCGGTCCCGCGCTGGAACCCTTTCCCGAGCCGAAAAGTGATGCGGATGAACTCAAGGCTGCCGTGGACGCCGCACTCGCCAAGATCGAGGCCGCAAAAACCGGTTGCATTCTACCCGCCTTCACGGTGCCGCGTTTTGGCCTCCAGGTCGAGTTGACGGCGCTGGTTGAAGCCAGTGGTCTACCCTTCGCCACCACTGCGATGGACAAAGCGGCGCTCTCCGAAGGGCATCCTAACTATATCGGTGGTTACGCTGGCAAGTACTCCCCCCCCAACGTCTTCGCCGCGGTAGAAGGGAGCGACGGCGTGATCAACGCCGGCGGAGTCCTGTTCACCGATATCTCTACGGCTGCGTTTTCGGACAACATTGATCCCGCCAAGATGATCACGATCGGTATTGATTACACGCAAGTTGACGGTCGCATCTACAGCAATGTTCGCATGCGGGACATGTTCGTTGAACTTGCCGCCAAGGTGAAGAAGTTCACAGACGTGAAGCTCCAGCGGCCGGCGCAGGCCGAGTTAGTCGGCGGGTCGGATGATCCGATCGCCCAGGAATCGCTCGCCGGCCGCTATCAGCGATTTTTGAAGCCTAATGACATCGTCGTGGCCGAGACCGGGACCAGCGCCGTCGTTGTTGGCGGTCTGCTCCTGCCTGAAGGCGCGGTTTACCACAACCAGACGTTGTGGGGTTCTATCGGCTGGGCCACTGGTGCGGCCATGGGAACCGCGGTCGCCGACCGGTCTCGTCGCACCGTTCTGATCACCGGCGAGGGTTCGCACCAGCTGACCGCCAATGAGATCGGCAACTACGGACGACACGGTGTCAAGCCGGTGATCTTCGTCCTCAACAACTCAGGCTATGGGGTCGAACGTGTGCTGGAGGAGTACCCGGACTGGGTGTACAACGACCTGGCGCCATGGGACTATCACACGCTGCCGGCAGCGCTGGGCTGCAAGGATTGGTTCACTGCCAAGGTGAAGACCAACGGTGAGCTCGAAGCAGCGATGCAGAAAGCCGAGTCCGCGGACACTGCTTCCTACATCGAGATGGTTGGCCAAAAGCACGACTATCCGGCCGGTCTCAAACTTGTGGGCAGCTTGAGCTACGAGATGTACGGCATCTAGCTAGCATGATCGGCGAAACAAAAAGATCGGGGCCTTTGGGGTCGGCAAGACACGAAGCAACCGGAACGTTTCTTTCTAGCAGTAACTCAGTTTTCAACGAAAGGAATCGAAATGGCTAAAACCAGAGAACGTCGCGTCGCACTGATCACGGATACGGCACAGCATATAGGGCCGTATGTGGCAAAGAAGCTGGCCCAGCGTGGTCACGATTTGGTGATCAGTGATCCCAATGTGGTCATCGAGGGTGC
>CAXMSM010000127.1:0-14525 GCA_964195655.1 uncultured Gammaproteobacteria bacterium
TAAGCGTGGCACGCGACTATTTTGGGATGCTCGGTTTGAGCACCGGCGCCAGTGACTCGGAGATCAAGCGCGCCTACCGCAAGCTCGCCCGCGAGCTGCACCCCGACGTGAATCCCGACGAGGCGGCGCAGGCCCGCTTCAAGGAGATCAGCGTGGCCTACGAGGTACTCAGCGATCCGGACAAGCGCCGAATCGTCGACATGGGCGGCGATCCGATGGAGTCGGCGGCCGCCGGGGGTGGCGCCGGGTTCGCCGGATTTGGTGGGCCAGGCGACGTGTTCGAGGCGTTCTTCGGCGGTGGAACCACCTCGAGGGGGCCGGCCTGCCGGGTTCGACCCGGATCCGATTCGCTGCTGCGGATGCGGCTGGACCTGGCTGAATGTGCGACTGGGGTGACCAAGCAGGTGACCGTCGATACTGCGGTGCTGTGTGACCTCTGCCAGGGCAAAGGGACCCACGGCACGTCGACGCCTGCGTCCTGCGACACCTGCGGTGGACGTGGCGAGATCCAGACCGTGCAGCGGTCATTGCTCGGACAGGTGATGACATCGCGGCCGTGCCCAGTGTGCGGTGGCGCCGGGGAGGTCATCCCGGATCCCTGCAACCGGTGTGCCGGTGACGGCCGGGTGCGCTCCCGTCGAGATATCAGCGTCAAAATCCCCGCTGGGGTGGGAGACGGTATGCGGGTGCGACTGGCCGCCCAAGGCGAGGTCGGGCCCGGTGGCGGGCCCGCGGGCGATCTCTACGTCGAGGTCCACGAGACGCCACATGATGTTTTCGTCCGCGACGGCGACGATCTGCACTGCACCATCTCGGTGCCGATGGTCGACGCCGCGCTGGGCGCCACCGTCACCGTCGACGCAATCCTCGATGGACCCATCGACATCACCGTCGGCGCCGGGACGCAACCCGGCTCGATCACCACAATCCGTGGCCACGGGATGCCCCACCTGCGCTCCGGCGTGCGCGGCAACCTGCACGCTCACATCGACGTTGTGGTGCCATCCCGGCTCGACCACGAGGACATCGAGCTGCTACGGGCGTTCAAGGAACGCACCAACGGTGTCGCCGAGGTGCGCACCGCGCATGGCAACAGCGCGTCGCACGGCGGCGGCCTGTTCAACCGGTTGCGCGAAACGTTCACCGGACGCTAGCGCCGTGAGCCGAGGGCTCTTCTACGTCGAGGCGCTGCCCGCAGTCGGCGAGCTCGCGGTCGTCGACGGCGACGAGGGTTTTCACGCGGCCAACGTGCGCCGCACCCGGCCCGGAGAACAACTCGACCTTGGCGACGGCGCGGGGACGCTGGCGCACTGCGTCGTCGAGGAGGTCGCCAAAGGCCGGCTGTCCGCCCGCGTGCAGGGCCTTCGTCTGGTCGAACGTCCCGCACCGACAGTCACCGTGGTGCAGGCGCTGCCCAAATCAGAGCGCTCGGAGCTGGCAATCGAGCTAGCCACCGAGGTCGGTGCGGACGCGTTCGTAGCCTGGCAGGCGTCGCGCTGCGTGGCGCGCTGGGACGGATCCGAAAAATTGGACAAGGGGCTGCGCCGCTGGAGTGCGGTGGCGCGGTCGGCTGCTCGTCAATCGCGGCGCCCCTACATCCCGGCAGTCGATGGCGTCGTGACTACAGCCGAACTCGTCGATCGGGTGCGCGCTGCACCGCCTTCCTCGGTGCTGGTGTTGCATGAACTGGCAATCCGGCCGCTGGCCGACGTGAAAACGGCAGGAGATGCGCTGACCTTGGTGATCGGACCCGAGGGTGGGATCACCGACAGCGAACTCGCCGCGCTGACGGATGCCGGTGCAGTTGCGGTACGGCTGGGGCCAACGGTCTTGCGGACATCAACCTCCGCGGCGGTGGCGCTGGGCGCGCTCGGGGTGCTGACACCCCGGTGGTTGTAACCGCCTTGCCGAACGTGACGACACCTTCACGCTGGGGCGCGACTGTGCCGACACCTTCACGCTGGCCGGCCTGTCGACTGTTAGGGCTGGCCGGTTGGTGGCGTTAAACTGGAGTTTCAATTCGGCCAGAACGGCAGGAACCTCGGCCGGAACAGGGAAAGCAGGCAGAAAACCACACGTGAGCCCGCGAGAGACGAACGCTGCCTCGGACGCACCTGGAACGTCTGTCCGTAGCAGTATCAGAATCGATGTGCCGCCCGCTTACGCCGTGGGCCTGCTGGGGTCCGCCGACGAGAATCTGCGGGCACTCGAGCATCTGCTCAGCGCCGACATCCACGCCCGTGGAAACGCGATCACCCTGTTGGGTGAACCCGCGGACGTCGCCTTGGCCGAGCGGGCGATCTCCGAACTGATCGAGGTTGTCGCGAGCGGCCAGACGCTGACGGCGGATGCGGTGCGTCACAGCGTGGCGATGTTGACGGGCACCGTCGAAGAGTCGCCAGCCGAGGTGCTGACGTTGGACATCCTGTCGCGACGCGGCAAGAGGATCCGGCCCAAAACGCTGAACCAGAAGCGCTACGTCGACGCGATCGATTCGCACACCATCGTGTTCGGTATCGGTCCGGCCGGCACTGGCAAGACGTATCTGGCGATGGCCAAAGCGGTCGATGCCCTGCAGACCAAGCAGGTCAGCCGGATCATCCTGACCCGCCCAGCCGTGGAAGCCGGTGAGCGTCTTGGCTTTTTGCCCGGAACCCTGAGCGAGAAGATCGACCCCTACCTGCGCCCGCTGTACGACGCCCTGCACGACATGATGGATCCGGAGTTGATCCCGAAGCTGATGACCGCCGGCGTGATCGAGGTGGCGCCGCTCGGATATATGCGCGGCCGTACGTTGAATGATGCGTTCATCATCCTCGACGAGGCACAGAACACCACCGCCGAGCAGATGAAAATGTTTTTAACGCGGCTGGGATTCGGTGCGAAAATTGTTGTGACGGGCGATATCACGCAGGTTGACCTACCGGGTGGTGCCTCCTCCGGGCTGCGCTCGGCGATGCGCACCCTGGACGGGGTCGACGACATCCACTTCTCCGAACTCACCAGCGCCGACGTGGTGCGCCATCGCCTGGTGGGTGAGATCGTCGACGCATATGAAAGGGCGGATGGGAAGGCCGGTGACCAATTGATGAATCGGGCTCAGCGGCGCTCGACGAGCACCGGCAGGCCGAGGCGGTAGCGGGCCACTCTATGAGCATAGAAGTTGCCAACGAATCGGGTATCGACGTCTCCGAACAGGAATTGATTACCGTCGCCCAATTCGTCATCCAAAAAATGGATGTCAATCCGGCTGCCGAACTGTCGATGGTGCTGCTCGACACCGCGGCGATGGCCGATCTACACATGCGGTGGATGGACCTGCCTGGTCCCACCGACGTGATGAGCTTCCCCATGGACGAACTTGAGCCCGGCGGCAGGCCGGATGCGCCGGAACCGGGGCCGTCAATGCTCGGCGACATCGTGCTGTGTCCGGAGTTCGCGGGCAAACAGGCCGCCGACGCCGGGCACACGCTCGGTCAGGAACTGGCGCTGCTCACGGTGCACGGCGTGCTGCACCTGCTGGGGTATGACCACGCCGAACCTGATGAGGAAAAAGAGATGTTCGCGCTGCAGCGTGAGCTGCTCGAAGGGTGGGTGGCCGACCAGGTCGAGGCCTATCACCAGGACCGGCAGACCGAGAAAGACCGCCGGCTGGTGGACAAGTCCCGATTCTTCGATGTTGCGAACCACGGCGATGTTGCGAACCACGGCGACGATGTGAACTACGGCGACAATCCGTGAGCCCTGTCGGTCAACTGATCAGCGCTATTGTGCTGGTCGGACTCGGTGGCCTGTTTGCAGCGAGCGACGCGGCGTTGAGCACGGTATCGATGGCGCGTGTCGAGGAACTCGTCCGCGAGGAACGTCCGGGTGCGGTGCGGCTGGCCCGGGTAATGCTCGAGCGGCCCCGCTACATCAACCTCATTGTGCTGCTTCGCATCACTTGCGAGGTCAGCGCGACGGTGCTGCTGGCTGCGTTCCTAGACGGCGGGCTCGGTGTGACCGGAGGCCTGATCGCTGCGGCCGCGATCATGGTGGTGGTCAGCTTCGTAGCGATCGGTGTCGGACCTCGTACGGTAGGCAGACAGAATGCGTACACCATTGCGTTGCTCACTGCCCTTCCGCTGCAGATGATCTCGGTGCTGTTGCTTCCGGTGAGCCGACTGCTCGTATTGATCGGTAATGCGCTGACGCCAGGCCGGGGCTTTCGTAACGGTCCGTTCGCCTCCGAGGTCGAGCTACGCGAGGTTGTCGACCTGGCCCAGCAGCGGGGCGTGGTGGCTGACGAAGAACGCCGGATGATTCAGTCGGTGTTCGAGCTCGGCGACACACCCGCGCGGGAAGTGATGGTGCCTCGCACCGAGATGGTCTGGATCGAGTCGGATAAAACCGCCGGCCAGGCCACCTCGCTGGCGGTGCGCAGCGGGCACTCGCGAGTTCCGGTAATCCGCGCGAATGTCGACGACGTCGTCGGCGTGGTGTACCTCAAGGATCTTGTTCAGCGCACGTACTACTCGACCAATGGCGGCCGGGACACCGCGGTTTCCGACGTGATGCGCAAGGCCGCGTTCGTTCCTGACTCCAAGCCGTTGGACGCGCTGCTGCGTGACATGCAGCGCGACCGGGTTCACATGGTTTTATTGGTCGACGAGTACGGCGCGATCGCGGGCCTGGTGACGATCGAGGACGTGCTCGAGGAGATCGTCGGGGAGATCGCCGACGAATACGACACCGACGAGGTCGCACCCATCGAACCTCTGGGGGATCTGTCCTATCGGGTGTCGGCTCGGCTGCCAATCGAAGACCTCAGCGAGCTCTACGATGTTGAGTTCGATGAGGACCTCGATGTCGACACGGTAGGAGGTCTGGTCGCGTTCGAGCTCGGACGCATTCCGCTGCCCGGTGCCGAGGTGACTTGGGACGGTCTGCGGCTGCGAGCTGAGGGTGGACCCGACCCGCGGGGGCGGCTGCGAATCGGGACCGTGCTGGTCAGCCCTGCCGAACCAGACCCCGACGAAGAGAGAAAAGAACGCAAATGAATGATCTGGGCACTAGCGAATTGGACGCCGAAGACATGAAGCTGGTAGTTCTCGCCCGCGGCGCGATGGCGCGGGCCGAGGCGGCAAGCGGCGCGGCTGTTCGCGACGCCGACGGCCGTACCTACGCCGGAGCGCCGGTCGCGCTGGCAACTCTCGTATTGACGGCGCTGCAAGCGGCGGTTGCCGCTGCGGTGTCCAGCGGTGCGGTCGCACTGGAGGCAGCCGCGCTGGTCGGCGGAGCGGCCGACGATCCTGGCGTTGCGGCGGTGCATGAACTGTCCGGCGACGCGGTGATTATCCTGACCCAGCGGTCCGGGCAGGTGCTTGCGTGATCGCCAACAGTGCGCACAGATCGCGGGTTCAGCTCAAAAAGCGATCTCACCGCACACTCGGCGACGTCCGATGACCGAATTCCGTTCGGGTTTCATCTGTTTCGTCGGCAGGCCGAACACGGGCAAGTCCACGCTGACCAACGCGCTGGTCGGTACCAAAGTGGCGATCACGTCGAATCGACCGCAAACCACCCGGCACACCATCCGGGGCATCGTGCACCGCGAGGATTTCCAAATCGTGCTGGTTGACACCCCGGGGTTGCACCGCCCCCGCACACTGCTTGGGCAGCGCCTCAATGACCTGGTCAAGGGTACCTACTCGCAGGTGGACGTCATCGGCTTGTGCATCCCCGTCGACGAGAAAATCGGGCCGGGGGATCGGTGGATCCTTGAGCAGATCCGCGCTATCGCCCCGAGGACGACGCTGATCGCACTCGTCACCAAGATTGACAAGGTGTCCAGGGACCGGGTCGCCGAGCAACTGATGGCGGTCAGCGAGCTCGTCGGGCCTGACACCGAGATTGTGCCGGTGTCGGCGACCTCCGGTGCTCAGCTCGATGTGCTGATCGATGTGCTGGTCGCACAGCTGCCGCCGGGCCCGGCGTTCTACCCCGACGGGGAGCTCACCGACGAACCCGAGGAGGTGCTGATGGCAGAGCTGATCCGCGAGGCCGCGTTGGAGGGTGTCCGCGACGAGCTACCGCATTCGTTGGCCGTGGTCATCGAGGAGATGGAGTTGAGGCCGGGTCGCCCGGAAGATCAGGCTCTCGTCGACATACACGCCGTGCTCTATGTCGAGCGTGACTCCCAGAAGGGCATCGTGATCGGCAAGGGCGGTGCGCGTCTGCGTGATGTGGGCACCGCTGCCCGCACGCAGATCGAGAAGCTGCTCGGCACCAAGGTCTATCTCGACCTCAGGGTGAAGATTGCGAAGAACTGGCAGCGCGACCCCAAGCAGCTTGGGCGGCTCGGATTCTGAGCGCGTGAGCTTTTGATCGCTAGCCGGGCTGGCCGTAAACCGCGACCACCACAGTGCGGTCCAGCAGGCTCTCGGTCCACACGCCGATCTGGGTGTTCGCACAGTTGGACATGATGGCCAAATAGTCGGGCCGGTTGAACCACTGGTTCATGATTTCGATACCGCTGATGGCCAGCGCAGGGTTGATCGCGACGGTCTCGAAAGCGTTGCCCACGAACCCAGCCCGGTTCGCGCGGTCCTGCACTGTCGACCCGTCGGAGCCGGTGTCGCCGTTCAGAGCGCGGTTGTTGAGCACATCGTTGGTGTGCCATTGCGCGGCCAGGCGTAGCTTGGGGTTGATCTCGATGTCGGTGGGACACTCGTGGCGCTGCTGAACCGTGTAGACGTTGACAACGACGCTCTCATTGAGGCGCTGATAGTTGACGGAATCTGCGTGGGCGTCCGGCATCCCGGCGATCGCAGTGCCCACGAGCGCCACCGCAGGCAGGGCGCGCACCATCTTGCTGACGTTCACAGCCGGGACTCTACTCGACCGTGTGCACGATCGAGTGCGGAGCCGTCAGATTCGTCGTGAGGTTCGGTTCCCTCGTTGCGGGTGGCCCACCAGTTCCCCGGCTCGTGCGAAGCCCAGCCGTTGATGGCCTCCAACGCGGCCGCCAACGAAACCAGCAGCGGTTCGCTGTGGGCTGGGCCCATCAGCTGAACACCGATGGGTAGGCCATCCGAGGTGAATCCGGCGGGCACGTTGATAGACGGCCAGCCGAGCAGGTTCCACGGCCATGTCGCCGGGCAGGCGTGGATCATCGTGCGGTCGGTGGCCAAACCGCTGAGCTGGTCGAACGCGTCGACCTTCGGTGGTGGCTGGGCAGTCGTGGGCGCCAGCACGACGTCGGCCAGGTTGAAGATCCACCCGATCCGCTGTTGTGACGCCGCCTCGTGGGCGCGGGCCTTGCGCAGGATGTGCTGCGAAAGTAGCCGCCCCATCCGGGCATTGGATCGCGTGCGCTTGTCCAACGTCACGCCGCGGCCTACCAGTTCGATCCACTCGGGGATGCCCGCGGTGGAGCGGGCCAGGAAGTTCCAGGACATGCGCAGGCCGTAGTCGGGGTCGGCCGCCACCATGGTGTGGCCGAGCTGTTCGAGCTGGCCGGAGACTGCCTCCAGCGCCGAGCGGATCTCAGGGTGCAGGTTGGCCCGAAAACCTGTGAATGGAAACCTTGTGGACAGCGCGATGCGTAGTGGTCCCGGCGCCCGGGACACATGGTCCGACGCGCGTACCGGCGGTGGCTTGTGCAGGTCACCGGGCGCATTACCCGATGCGGCGTCGAGCACCAGCGCTGCGTCGGCCACAGTGCGAGCCAGCACACCGTTGACGGTGATGCCGTTGAATGGCTCTGGCAGCGGCCAGGTCGAGATGCGCCCCCGCTGCGGCTTGATTCCGACCAGGTGCGTCCAGGCAGCCGGAATGCGGACGCTGCCCGCGCCGTCGGAGCCGATCGCGGCCGCAACCAGGCCGGCTGCGACCGCGGCGGCACTGCCGCCTGATGAACCGCCCGGGGTGTGGTCTCGTGACCAGGGGTTGCGGGTGTGTCCGAACCCCGGTCCGTTGGTGAACGGCCACTGGCCCAGTTCGCAGGTATTGGTCTTGCCGACGATTACCGCACCCGCCGCCCGTAGTCGCCGGACCACCTCGGCGTCGGTTTCGGCGATCCGCACGGTGTCGTCGCTGCCGACGGTGCCGAACCGGGTGGGCGCGCCCGCGACGTCGACGTCGTCCTTGACGGCGATCGGGATGCCCAGCAGCGAGAGGTGGGAAATATCTTCGCCCGACTCGCGCTTGCGGTCGGCATCGGCTGCGTCGGCGAGGGCCTGGTCGGTGAGCACCACTCGGAAGGCGTTGAGTGTGGGCTGGCTCGCCTGGATGGCTTCCAAAGATCCGCGTACCAGGTCGCCGGACGTGGAGGCGCCACTTGCCAGCTGATAGAGCTGGTAAGTCAGGGTGGGGAACCTGGGGGCGGATCTGCCCCGCAGGGGCGTAGTTTCGGCCATCACTTTTTAGAGTATCGGCGCTGCGGACCGGTTTCCGTCGGTTGGCAGTGGGAGACTGGTCGAATGCGTCTGTATCGGGATCGAGCGGTGGTGTTGCGCCAGCACAAGCTCGGTGAAGCGGACCGCATTGTGACTCTGCTCACGCGCGATAACGGTTTGGTGCGGGCGGTGGCCAAAGGGGTGCGGCGTACCCGCAGTAAGTTCGGTGCGAGGCTGGAACCGTTCGCGCACATTGACGTTCAGCTGCATCCGGGCCGCAATCTTGACATCGTCACCCAGGTCCAGGCGATCGATGCGTTTGCTTCGGACATCGTCTGTGACTACGGCCGCTACACCTGCGCCTGCGCGGTGCTGGAAACAGCCGAGCGGCTCGCCGGGGAGGAGCGCGCCCCAGTCCCTGCGCTGCACCGGTTGACCGTGGCTGCGCTGCGCGCGGTGGCCGACGCCGGTCGCCCCCGTGAACTCGTCCTGGATGCCTACCTGCTGCGCGCGATGGGGATCACCGGGTGGGCGCCGTCATTGACCGAATGCGCCCGGTGCGCCACCCCAGGCCCGCACCGGGCGTTCCATGTCGCGGCGGGCGGAAGTGTGTGCGTGCATTGCCGACCGTCCGGGTCGGTGACGCCGCCGCAGGGTGTGCTGGACTTGATGGTCGCGCTCTACGAGGGCGACTGGGACCAGGCGCAGGAGTCCTCGTCGCAGCACCGCAGCCAGGCCAGCGGGCTCGTGGCCGCGCACCTGCAGTGGCATCTGGAACGGCAGCTGCGGACGTTACCGCTGGTCGAGCGCGTGTATCGGGTGGATCGCGCAGTCACCGAGCATGGCGTTCGGGTGATAGGGCAGGGCATCGGGCAGGATATGGCGCATGGCAACCAAGCGGACGGGGAAGAACAGCTATCCGCAGCTGCCCCCGGCGCCTGACGACTATCCCACTTTTCCGGACAAGTCGATCTGGCCTGTCGTCTTCCCAGAGTTGTCGGCCCGCACCAACGGCGAGTTCGCCCGTCCACCGCAGCACACCTCCAAGGCCGCCGCACCGCAGATTCCGGCCGACCAGGTGCCCAATCACGTCGCGGTGGTGATGGACGGCAACGGGCGGTGGGCCACCCAGCGCGGGTTCGGCCGCACGGAGGGCCACAAGATGGGTGAGGCGGTGCTCATCGACATCACCTGTGGGGCTATCGAGATCGGCGTCAAACATCTCACTGTGTACGCGTTCTCCACCGAGAATTGGAAACGCAGCGCCGAGGAGGTCCGGTTTCTGATGGGCTTCAACCGGGAGGTGGTGCGGCGCCGTAGGGAGAACCTCAACGACATGGGCGTGCGGATGCGCTGGGTCGGCTCGCGGCCCCGGATGTGGAGCAGCGTCATCAAGGAGTTCGATATCGCCGAGCAGATGACCGTCGACAACGACGTCATCACGATCAACTATTGCGTGAACTACGGCGGTCGCACCGAGATCGTCGAGGCGGCACGCGAACTCGCACAGCAGGCGGTGGACGGCAAGATCAAACCTGCCCGCATCAGCGAGGCGATGGTCACCAAGCACCTGCACCGCGCTGACATCCCCGACGTCGACCTGTTCATCCGAACCTCGGGGGAGCGGCGGGCGAGCAACTTTCTGCTCTGGCAGGCGGCCTACGCCGAGTACGTTTTCCAGGACAAGCTCTGGCCCGACTACGACCGCCGAGACCTGTGGGCCGCGTGCCAGGAATATGTCAATCGCAACCGACGTTTCGGGCGGGCCTAGGATCGGCGATGGAAAACTCGATGGATCTACAGGCTCGTCTCGCCGTTGTTCTTGAGGAGATCCTTCCCGTTCAGCGCGAGGACGACGGTGCGCTGACTGTGCACCACGACGACACATTCGCTTCGCTGCGGGTGGTCACGATCGCCCAGGACCTCGACCTGGTGTCGCTCACCCAGGTTCTGGCCTGGGATCTGGTGCTGGACAGCAGGATTCGCGCCAGGGTTGCCAAACACGCGCATGACACGTTGCTGGGCACGGTGTCGCTGGTAGAGAAAGTCGGCTCCAATAAAGTCGGCTCAGACAAAGTCAACCCGAAAAAAACTGGTGTGCAGAAGGGCAGGGCCACGAAGACCGCGGACGTGTTGTTGCGCTATAACTTCCCGGCGGCGGGCCTGACCGATGACGCACTGAGCACACTGATCCTGATGGTGCTGGCCACCGGTGCTGACGTACGACGTGGGCTCGTTACCTGACGAATGCTTCGGTGCTTCTATGTCCGTTGGGCCCGTATGGCACTGCCAGTCGTTGGCGGTTAGGGTCACAGATGTGCGCAATACGGTAGTCATAGTCGGCGTAATAATCACGCTCGCCGGTCTTCTCTTTTCGCTGCAGGGATTCGGAGCCGTATCCGGTAGCCCGATGACCAACACCACCACGTGGTCCGTCCTCGGACCGATTATCGCCCTCGTCGGCGTTGTGATCGTGTTCGCCGGGCGGCGCGGCCTCAAGCGTTAGTTATCCGATGTGGCGGCGATCCCGCACCTGCTGCAGATGCCGAAGATCTCGATGGTGTGGCTGACATCGGAGAAGCCGTGTTTGCGGGCCACTTCGGCGGCCCAGGCCTCAACTTGACCGCCCTGGACCTCGATGGTCGAGTGGCACGCCCGGCAGACCAGATGGTGATGGTGGTGTTCCGAGCAGCGCCGATACACCGACTCGCCACTGTCGGTACGTAGCGTGTCGACGACTCCGGCCGCGGCCATCTGCTGCAGAGTGAGGTACACGGTGGTCAGGCCGATGCCCTCTCCACGCCGCCGCAGTTCGTCGTGCAGATCTTGGGCGGAACGAAATTCGTCGAGGTTCTCCAGCAACGCCGAGATTGCCGCGCGCTGGCGCGTCGACCGGACAGCGCCGGTCACTGCCCCATTTCCTCGTCCTCGGCGGCATGTGTCACGGCCGCGATAACGACGTCTGCCAAGTGGTGATCGACCAAGCGGTACAACACTTCCCGGCCCGACCTCGCCCCGTCTACTATGCCGGCCGACTTGAGGATCCGTAGGTGCTGGCTGACCAACGGTTGCGGAACCTCCAGCGCTTCGACGAGTTCGTGGACGCAACGCGCCTCCTCGCGAAGTTGCAGCACGATGGCGATGCGTATGGGTGCGGCCAATGCGCGCAGCAGATCGCCCGCCTTGTCGAGGACCGCACGGGGCGGCAGCTCCGGTGGAGGGGTGCCGGCCTGGAGTTGTGGATCGTGACTGACTGGCGAATCAACCATAGTGGAAACCATTTTCATTAGACCTGACGATACATGCGCAACCGTGCATGTCAATCGGGGATCACGTTCGCCCACGACGGAACCTGTCCGACCGACCTCGCTAGGCTGTTGATCCGTGGCGCACATCATCGACACCGTTGCAAACCTGGCCAAACGCCGTGGACTGGTGTTTCAGTCCGGTGATATCTACGGCGGGACCAAGTCCGCATGGGACTATGGCCCGCTCGGCGTCGAGCTGAAAGAGAACGTCAAGCGGCAGTGGTGGCGTTCGGTCGTGACCGGCCGCGACGACGTCGTCGGCCTTGACAGCGCCATCGTCCTACCGCGCGAGGTGTGGGTGGCCTCCGGCCACGTTGAGGTGTTCAACGATCCACTGGTTGAGTGTCTGAACTGTCACAAGCGGCATCGTCAAGATCATATGCAGGAGGCCTACAGCGAAAAAGAGGCGAAGAAGAAGGCCGTCATCATCGATCCGGACGCGGTGTCGATGTCTGAGATTGTCTGCCCGGACTGCGGCACCAGGGGGGAGTGGACCGAGCCGCGCGACTTCAACATGATGCTGAAGACCTACCTCGGCCCGATCGAGACTGAGGATGGGCTGCATTATCTACGGCCGGAGACTGCACAGGGCATCTTCGTCAACTTCGCCAACGTGGTCACCACGGCACGGAAGAAGCCGCCGTTCGGCATCGGCCAGATTGGCAAGAGCTTCCGGAATGAGATCACGCCGGGCAACTTCATCTTCCGCACCCGTGAGTTCGAGCAGATGGAGATGGAGTTCTTCGTCGAGCCCTCCACCGCAGCCGAATGGCACCAGTACTGGATCGACACCCGGTTGGCCTGGTATGTCGACCTCGGCATCGACCGCGAAAACCTTCGGCTCTACGAGCACCCGAAGGAGAAGCTGTCCCACTACTCCGACGGTACCGTCGACATCGAGTACAAGTTCGGCTTCGCGGGTAACCCGTGGGGTGAGCTTGAGGGTGTGGCGAATCGCACCAACTTCGACTTATCCACGCACTCAAAGCATTCCGGCGTTGACCTGTCTTTTTACGATCAGGCGGCCGACACCAGGTACATGCCCTACGTCATCGAACCGGCAGCCGGGCTGACCCGGTCGGTGATGGCGTTCCTCGTCGACGCCTACCACGAGGACGAGGCGCCCAATGCCAAGGGCGGTTTCGACAAGCGCACCGTGCTGCGGCTGGATCCGCGGCTGGCGCCGGTCAAGGCGGCGGTGCTGCCGCTGTCGCGCCATGCCGACCTGTCGCCGAAGGCTCGTGATCTGGCCGCCGAGTTGCGCCAGTCCTGGAACATCGAGTTCGACGATGCCGGCGCCATCGGCCGCCGCTACCGTCGCCAGGACGAGATCGGTACGCCCTACTGCGTCACCCTGGATTTCGACTCGCTCGACGACCACGCCGTGACGGTTCGGGAGCGTGACGCCATGACCCAGGAGCGGGTGGCGATCGACGCAGTCGCCGACTACCTGGCAGTCCGACTCAAGGGCATCTGACCCCGGGTTCAGAAGCGGCCACCACCGCCGCCGTAGCTGCGGCCCGATGACCGGGACGATCCACCGTAGGACGTCGGGCGTCCAGAGCTGCGCCGTCCTCCAAAGCCGCCGCCGAAACCGCGGTGGCCACCACGCATTGCACCACCGAGAATGTTGCCGATCAGGATGCCGCCGATGACAGCGCCCATATTCGAGCCGCCACCGTGCCCACCGCCACCGCGCCCACCGCCCCCGCCCCAACCTGACGTGTAGGAGCGTTGGGCCGCCCGCACGTCGTCGTTGGCCAGTGACTGCGCCTGTGCGGCAAGCATTGATGCCCCGTTGGCGTGCGCAACGGCCTCGCTGAGATTGGTCGCCTTCTTGTCCTGGGCGGCCTGCAGCTGGCGGACTGCTTCGGCCAGCCGCGTGCGGGCCTGCGGCCCGATGCTGCCGCGCCGGGTGTCGATGAAATCCGATAACCCGCGGACCCGGGACTGCGCGGTCAACAATGCCTGGTCGTAGGCCCGGCTCATGCGTTCGACGGCAGCGCGCTCCTCGACGACGCTGGCCAGCAGCCGGTCGAGATCGGCGTCCGCCTTGGTCAGTCGGGTGAACACGCCGAGGGGATCGGTGCCGCCGTTTCGCTGAGCGTCGTCGACTGCTTTACTCGCAGCATTGCGGGCAGCCGTCAACTCCGACTGATGGGTGCTGGTGCCGCGCTTCAATAGTGTTGCGGCCTCCGTGATGCCGTTCTGGATGTCGGCGATCGCTGAAGGCAGGGCAGCCACCGCCCGGTTGATGTCGGTGCCGGCGGAGTCGATCGCGTCGAGCAGTGAACGTGCCTGGCCCAGCGATGATTCGGCCGCATGAATCGCATCGACCAGTCCCATCTGCTGACCGGTCGGCCGGACGACGAGAGCCCTGGCGTTGCTGATGCTCCGGTCGGCGAAGACGAGCCGCTCCTTGGCTATAGCCGGATTGTCGGCGACCGAAGTCAGTGCGGCGGGGTCGAATTGGTTTCGCAATGCGGCAAGCGCCTGCCCGGACGGTGCCATGCGGGCGGTGAGATCGACCATGTCCCGGGTCAGTCCGTCGAGACGGCTGGGCGCGTTGACTACCAGGTTGCGTAACTTCTCGAAGGCGTCGGTCTGGGCGTCGAGCTCTTGGTCGGCCATCGCCGCGGTCACGATCACCCGGGTCAACAGGTCACGGCGCTGCTGTGGGGTCTCGGGAAACGCGTCATCGAGCATCTGACGCACATTGAACGCCTGCGCCAATGTCGTTCGAGCATTGCCGACCGCCCGGCTGAACGGTTCTGTCTGGGCGGTGCCGAATTCCTGGACCGCCAGAACCAGTTCGCTCTCGCTGGTGCGCACCGCGTTG
>CAXMSM010000128.1:0-10957 GCA_964195655.1 uncultured Gammaproteobacteria bacterium
GCCTTGATGAATTCCGAGGCGCCCTGATGCACACCTCGCGTTGGGATGACACCGTCGACCTGGCCGGCAAGCGACTTGCTGTGATCGGCACCGGGGCCAGTGGCGTGCAGGTCATACCGGAGCTTGCGAAGAGCGCCTCGCGACTGACGGTGTTTCAGCGCTCGGCGCCGTGGATGGTGCCCAAGGACGACCGGCCCTACAGTGCCGATGAATTGGCGCGGTTTCGCCGAAACCCATTGGCGGCGCGCCGCGAACGGTGGCGCATCTGGAAGTTCTTCCACGACAACACCGCGACGATGGCCGACGATCCGCTGGTGTCCAGCCGCGAACATTTCGCGTCGTCGTTCCTGGAACGCACAGTGCACGATGACGCGCTCCGCCGGGCACTGACCCCGGACTATCCATTCCGGTGCAAGCGAGTGCTCCTCGGTGATGACTTCTATCTAGCCATGCAGGAGAGCCACCTTGAGCTGGTCACTGATCCCATCGCGCGGGTGACACAGAACTCGGTGATCACCACGAACGGTGACGTTACGGACGTCGACGCGATTGTGCTCGCGACGGGTTTCGAGACATCGGAGTATCTGCCGGGCATCGAGGTGGTTGGTGCTGGCGGTACGACTCTGCACGAGCGCTGGGGGCGTGAGCCCAAGGCATTCCTCGGCACCGCCGTCAGTGGGTTCCCGAACTTCTTCATGCTCTACGGGCCCAACACTAATCAAGCCGGCAGTTCCATCGTGTACGTCCTCGAGGCGGGTGCCCGATTGGTAGCCAGCGCGGTTGTTCGGCTGGCTCGTAGGGGTGGGTGCCTGGAGGTGCGACCCGACGTTGAGCAGCGGTACAACGACCGGCTGGATGCTGACTTGGAGCGCACCGTGTGGATGCAGTGCGGCAGCTATTTCCGGTCGCCTGCCGGCCGTATCATCACCCAATGGCCCTACACTGAAGTGGAATACGCGCGCCGTACCTGGCGACTGCGCCCGAAGGGCTGGATCCACCGCACCCCGCCGATGACACCGAGTGCCCGCCGGAGATCGGGAAGTGGCTCGCGAACTACTTCCAGTCGAAATGGGCGCACCCGCTGAGGGCAAATCGGGTTCGTAGGCAGACTCCGGCCGGTCAGGCGATCTCGAAGTCGATGACACCCCTGATCAGCTCGCCGTTGGCGAGTTCGGCGTAGGCATCATTGATGTCATCGAGCCGGTAGCGCCTCGTGATCATCTCGTCGAGCTGCAAGAGGCCCGACTCATAGAGCTGGGCCAGTAGCGGGATGTCTGACTTCGGGTTGCATGATCCGAAGATGGTGCCGCACAAGTTTTTGTTCATCAGAACGAATTCTTGGACGTTGAGGTGGACCGTGCGGGTCGCCGGTGAAGCCATCCCCGTCAACACGCAGGTCCCACCTTTGCGCGTGAGTGCCAGTGCGCTTCCGACATCGGCGCCGGTGATCAGCGAGGGGGATACGATGACCGCGTCGGCCATCACGCCGCCGGTCAGCTCGCGAACCGCGTCGATTGCCTCGGCTGCCGACGCCGTCGTGTGGGTGGCACCGAAGCTCAAAGCAGACTTCTGCTTGTACGCAACCGGGTCGACCGCGATGATCCGGCTGGCCCCGTTGATTCGAGCACCCTGGATAGCCGCCGAGCCGATCCCGCCGACACCGATGACGACGACTGTATCGCCGCCCTGCACGTTGGCACGGTGAGCCGCGGATCCGTATCCGGTAGGAACGGCGCACGACAGCAGCGAACTAGCCACCAGCGGCAGGTGCGGTTCGATCTTCACGATCGAGTCGGCGGACACCACAGTGTGTTCGGCGAATGCCCCAATTTTGGAGACATGCCCTAGATCTTGTCCATCGACGGTGTGGTGCCGAAACGTGCCGTCGGTCGGCATCCCGGGCGCTAGTGTGCCAGCACCGGTGTCGCATAGGTATTCCATTCCTGAAGCGCACCAACGGCATTGCCCGCACGCAGCGACAAATGAGGCCACCACATGATCGCCTGGCGCGAACCGTGTGACGCCGTCGCCCACTTCGACGACGACCCCCGAGCCCTCATGGCCGCCGATCGTGGGAGACATTGGCTTCGGACCGGGCGATTGCCCGGTGTCGGGCGGTACCAGATGGCCTTGACGGATGTGTTCGTCGCTATGACAGAGTCCGGCGGCAGCAAGCTGCAGGAGAACTTCTCCGGCCCTTGGCCGGTCCAACTCGAACTCTTCGACGCACCATGGTCCGCCGTATTCGCGCAGGATGGCGCCACGGCTTCTCATTGATTCGCCGCCTTCATTGATTGACCGCGTCCATCGTGTTCAGAGCCGGACCTCGATCTGTCCCTGGCGCACTCGATGGGCGACCGGGTCGAGGTTGAGCGATTTGATGAAACTGGTCTGGTTGTTGATGTTGGGCCCGATGCAGCGCCCTTCGGCATCGAAGTAGAAGCCGTGAAAGGGGCAGCGCAGGCAGTCGCGGTCAATGACCGCGCCGAACCCGAGGTGGGCCCCCTGGTGGGGGCAAAATGCGTCGTAGACCCGAACCGCGCCACCGGCGTCACGTCGCGCGATCAGCTCCGCGTCGTCGACGGTGTAGCGGTGCACGTCCCCTGGCGTCAGATTCTCGAGAGTGTCGAGAGGCCACCACCGGGGCTCGTCGGCCGTACGCTCGGACGGAGGCGGCGCCTGGAAGTCCTTCGGGTAGAAGGTCTTCCCCCAGGCGATCACGTCACGGAGAGGCTTTTCGGAGGGCAGCAGGGTCGAAGCGCCGAGGTACTTCCGGTTCTTCCAGATGATCGCGTCGACATCGAACTCGTTCTTGGTGTAATTCGCCATCACCTTCGCAAGCAGATCGCACAGTCGACGTCCGCGGGATACGGCTCGGAAGACACGCTCCACGATCGCGGGGAAGGTCGTCGGATCGATCGCCATCGTGACGTAGACCCTGGTGCGATCCTCGCCTTCGGGCGTCAAGCTCACGAGGGCGTTCATCCGGGGCACCCGGGAGCCAGTGGCGCCGACGACCGCGAGGCCCGGCCCGTGATAGACGTAATCCTGAGTGAGCTCCAGCTTGGGAAGCACCTTGGACAGCCACCGGATTGTGCGGCGGGTAGAGCAGGAGCCGTATCGGAATCGCGTGTCCTGGCTGAGCGTTATGGTTTCGTCGGCGACCACGTGGTCGTAGATCTTCGAGTACTCCCACAGGTGCACGGCGCGGAAGTGAAGATTGTCCGATCCGTTCTCGACGAAGTCCATGACGTGGGTGTCCTCGAACAGCGTGGCGGTGCTGGACACGTAAGCCGAGTCATACGGGTCGGCGAAGAGGGTCGGGAACGGGCGGTCAGGCTTCAGCAACTCGTCGCCATACCAGACGAAAAGGACGCCGATCTCGACCACGACGGTCATCGGGTGCTCGCCCTCGAAGAACACTTCATACGTTGTTTCGCCGTTTGTGACCGTGGATTCAACGGTGACGAAGGTATCCAGGAAGAGGATTCGCGGGTTCCCGCACTTCTCGTACTCGGCAACCGGAATCAGGTTGAACCAGCTGTGGAGCCGCTGAGGCCGTGGGTTGACCCGCTTGTGCGCGGGCTTCCGCCCTTTCGGGGCCGGTTGGTCCGATGTCACGTCGGGTTCGTCAAAACTGGCCGTCCGCAAGAGAAACTCTCCCCTCCAGCTGGCGGCCACCCGGGACGCTGGACAATCCCGGTGGCGCCGCCGTATCGCCTGCAAAAATAAGCAATCGATTGATTGCATCAGTATCTTGGAGGTGACGAGAGCCGTCAAGCGATTCTTATAGAGATGCCACACCACAGAGATGCGCAGCCGGATTACTTCATCTGGAAGTTCGGGGCGCGCTTCTCCTTGAACGCCCGGGGGCCTTCCTTGGCGTCCTCGGACAGGAACACCGGGATGCCGTTGGCGGTATCGGGCTTGAACGCCTCTTCCTCGTGCATGCCCTCGGCCTCACGGATGGTTTTGAGGATGGCTTGCACCGCCAAGGGACCGTTGTTGTTGATCACCCCGGCGATCTCCAGGGCCTTCTCCAGTGCGGTTCCGTCGGGCACGACGTAGCCGATCAGCCCGTACTCCTTGGCCTCGGCCGCGGTGATATGGCGGCCAGTCAGCAGCAGGTCGCAGGCGACGGTGTAGGGGATCTGACGGGGGAGTCGGACCGCGGAGCCGCCCATCGGGTACAGGCTCCACTTGGCTTCGGAGATGCCGAATTTCGCGCTTTCGCCGGCGATCCGGATATCGGTGCCCTGCAGAATCTCCGTTCCTCCGGCGATAGCGGGGCCCTCGACAGCGGCGATCAACGGCTTCTTGAGTCGACGGCCCTTGAGTAGGCCCTCGATCTTCGACGGGTCGAACGCGCCGCTCTTGAACGAATCCCCGGGGGGCGCCTTGGTCGCCGCCTTGAGGTCCATGCCCGAACAGAAGTAGCCGCCGGCCCCGGTGAGGATGCAGGTGCGGATCTCGGGATCCTCGTCGACGCGGTCCCATGCCGCGACCATGATCTTGAGCATTTCAGTGGATAACGCGTTGCGCGCTGCCGGCCGGTTCAACGTCAGGATAAGTGTGTGTCCGCGCTGCTCAACGAGGGCGTCGGGGCTGTTCTCTGCGCTTTCCACGTCACTCACAGGTTGGCCACCTTCCGGCATTGTCACCTCAGACTTGTCTGAAAATGTAACACGTTCTAGTTTAGAGCCGTGGCTCTGAATATCGCCGACCTCGCCGAACATTGCATCGACGCTGTGCCTGATCGCACCGCCCTCATCGGTGGCAACCAACAGTTGACCTATGCCCAGTTGGAGGAGAAAGCCAACCGTCTGGCCCACTACCTCATCGACCAGGGGGTCAAGAAGGACGACAAAGTCGGCCTGTACTGCCGCAACCGCATTGAGATCGTCATCGCGATGCTCGGCATCGTCAAAGCGGGCGCCATCCTGGTCAACGTCAACTTCCGCTATGTCGAGGGCGAACTGAAGTACCTGTTCGACAACTCCGACATGGTCGCACTGGTGCACGAACGCCGCTACGCCGACCGCGTGGCAAACGTGTTGCCAGAGACCCCGAACGTCAAGACCATCCTGTCGGTCGAGGACGGGACTGAAGGACCGACCGATGACTTCGAAAAATACGGAGCAGTGGAGTTCTACTCGGCACTGGAACAGGGTTCCCCAGAGCGCGACTTCGGCCCGCGCAGCGCCGACGCCATCTACCTGCTCTACACCGGTGGTACCACGGGTTTCCCCAAGGGGGTGATGTGGCGCCACGAGGACATCTATCGAGTGTTGTTCGGCGGCACCGATTTTGCTACCGGCGAGCCGATCGCCGATGAATACGACCTGGCCAAGCAGGCCGCGGCCAACCCGCCCATGATTCGGTACCCGATTCCACCGATGATCCACGGCGCTACCCAGTCGGCCACCTGGATGTCGCTGTTCTCGGGCCAAACCGTGGTGCTGGTACCGGAATTCGACGCTGATGCGGTATGGCGGACCATCGCCGAGCACCAGGTGAACCTGTTGTTCTTCACTGGCGACGCCATGGCCCGGCCACTACTGGACGCGCTGTTGGCAGCACAGGAACCTGGTGCAGAGGGTGAGACTTACGACCTTTCATCGCTTTTCCTGCTCGCGAGCACCGCGGCGCTGTTCTCCGCCAGCCTCAAGGAGAAGTTCCTCGAACTGCTGCCCAACCGGATCATCACCGATTCCATCGGGTCCTCGGAGACGGGCTTCGGCGGCACCAGCATCGTCGCAAAGGGGCAGTCGCACACCGGCGGACCCCGCGTCACGATCGACAAGAACACCGTGGTGCTCGACGACGACGGGAACGCGGTCACGCCCGGCTCGGGTGTGCGCGGCATCATCGCCAAGCGCGGCCACATCCCGGTCGGCTATTTCAAGGACGAGAAGAAGACCGCGGAGACTTTCAAGACGATCAAGGGTGTGCGGTACGCGATTCCGGGTGACTACGCTGAGGTCGAAGCCGACGGCAGCGTCACGATGCTGGGCCGCGGGTCGGTGTCGATCAACAGCGGCGGCGAGAAGATCTACCCCGAAGAGGTGGAGGCCGCGCTCAAGGGCCACCCTGACGTGTTCGACGCGCTCGTGGTCGGTGTGCCCGACCCGCGCTACGGCCAGCACGTCGCCGCCGTTGTGCAGTCTCGTGAGGGCACCCGGCCGACGCTTGCCGGTCTGGATGCCTTTGTGCGCAACGAGATCGCCGGCTACAAGGTGCCGCGTAGCCTGTGGCTGGTCGACGAGGTCCAACGCTCGCCGGCAGGCAAGCCGGATTACCGGTGGGCCAAGGACACCACCGAAGCACGATCGGCTGACGACATGCACACCAAACATGCGCAGGGCAGCGTCTGAATCGGGCAGCAGATATAGGTTGGGCGGCTACAGTCGATTGTGATGACGATCGACTCCTGGATGCAGCACCCCACCAAGCGGTTCCTCGAGAACGACATGCTGGCGTCGCTGCGCCGTTGGACCGGAGCGGCGATGCCGCAGGAAGAGCTTCCCATCGATCTGACGGTCGCTTCGATGGACAGCGCCGGGGTCGATGTCGGGTTGCTCAGTGCGTGGCGCGGGCCCAACGGGCTCGATCTGGTGTCCAACGAAGAGGTGGCCGGTTGGGTGCGCCAGCACCCCAAACGCTTTGCCGGCTTGGCGACCGTCGACCTCGACCGTCCGATGGTCGCAGTTCGCGAGCTACGCCGCCGAGTCCGCGACGACGGGTTTGTGGGCCTGCGGGTAGTTCCGTGGCTCTGGCGGCTGCCACCGAACGACCGGCGCTACTATCCGCTATTCGCCGAGTGCATCGAACTCGGGGTGCCCTTTTGTACCCAGGTCGGGCACACCGGGCCGTTACGTCCGTCGGAGACCGGACGGCCGATCCCGTACATCGATGAGGTGGCACTCGACTTTCCGGAACTGGTGATCGTATGCGGACATGTCGGCTATCCGTGGACTGAGGAGATGGTCGCTGTCGCCCGTAAGCACGAGAACGTCTACATCGACACCTCGGCGTACACGACGAAGCGCCTGCCTGCCGAACTTGTGGCATTCATGAAGACCGGTACCGGGCAGCGAAAGGTGCTGTTCGGCACCAATTATCCGATGATCGGGCACTCACATGCATTGGACGGGCTGGACCAGCTTGGCCTTTCCACCGCCGCTCGCCACGACTATCTACACGCCAACGCCGAACGCGTGTTCACCAAACTTGAGAAGGTCTCACAGTGAACGGCGCGCAGGCACTTCTCACTACGCTCGTCGCGAACGGTGTCGACGTGTGTTTCGCCAACCCCGGTACGTCGGAGATGCATTTCGTAGCCGCGCTGGATGCGGTGCCGCAGATGCGCGCCGTGTTGACGTTATTCGAGGGTGCGGCCACCGGCGCCGCCGATGGTTACGCACGGATGGCCGACAAGCCAGCCGCGGCGCTATTACATCTCGGTCCGGGCCTGGGTAACGGCCTGGCCAACCTGCACAACGCGCGCCGGGCCCACACCGGAATAGTTGTCGTCGTCGGCGATCACGCGACCTATCACAAGAAGTACGACGCCCCACTGGAATCCGATATCGATGCGCTTGCCGGCACGGTGTCCGGGTGGGTGCGACGCACCATGCGCACCGGCGATATCGCAGCCGACGCCACCGACGCGGTCGCCGCCAGTCGTGCCGGCGTGGTGTCGACGTTGATACTGCCCGCCGATGTGTCCTGGACCGAGGATGGACGCACCGCGCCCGCCCCGTCCGCGGCGGAAACGCCAGCCGTTGGCGGCGACCTTGTTCACGGCGACCTTGTTCACGGCGACCCTGTTCACGGCGACCTTGTTCACGACGACAATGTCCGCGCCGCGCTGGCCGCGCTGCGTTCCGGGGCCCCGACGGTCATTCTCATCGGCGGCGACGCGACTCGAAACCCGGGTCTGGCCGCTGCCGTTCGCGTCGCCGAGGCTACCGGCGCCCGGGTGCTGTGTGAGACGTTCCCGGCACGGCTGGAACGTGGGGCGGGTGTACCCGCGGTCGAACGGTTGGCCTATTTCGCTGAGGCTGCCGAAGCGCAGCTGGCCGGCACTGCGCACCTCATCCTGGCCGGTGCGACGTCCCCGGTGTCGTTCTTCGCCTATCCCGGCAAGCCGAGTGACCTGACACCCGCGGGTTGTGACGTGCAGGTGCTCGCCCAACATGGCGGCGCGGCGGCGGCCCTTGAGCGTCTCGCCGATGACCTGGCCGCCGGCACCACCCCCGCGGTCGCCGCGCTGGCACGGCCAGAGTTACCGACGGGACCTCTCAACGCTTTCGCCGTCACTGCCGTCGTGGGCGCACTTCTGCCCGAGGGGGCGATCATTGTCGACGAATCCAATACCGCGGGAATCGGACTCGCTGCCGCGACAGCGGGAGCTCCGGTCCACGATGTGTTGACGCTGACCGGTGGCGCAATCGGTTACGGAATTCCTGCTGCGGTAGGCGCGGCGATCGCCGCCCCCGGCCGGCCGGTGCTATCGCTTCAGGCTGATGGTTCGGCGATGTACACCATCTCCGCCTTGTGGACGCAGGCGCGCGAGAATCTCGACGTGACGACGGTGATCTTCAACAACGGTGCCTACGACATCCTGCGGATCGAGTTGCAGCGTGTCGGCGCGGCCGGCGCGGCCGGCACGGATGCGCCGGGTCCCAAGGCGTTGGAATTACTCGATCTAGGAAGTCCGACAATGGATTTCGTCAAGATCTCGGAAGGGATGGGTGTTCCCGCCCGGCGAGCCACCACCATCGGCGAGTTAGCGGCCGCGTTGACTGACGCATTTGCGGAGCCCGGGCCGCACCTGATCGAAGCCGTTATCCCTTCGCTTGCCGGCTGATCATCGGGCGCGGAACCCGAGATTACAGGCCACTTCGCGTTGCCATATCGAGTACGGCTAGGTGGCTGAAGACCATGCTGGTGCCGATCGGGTTGCCACCGCCGGGGTAGGTAGTGCCGCTGGGTGCCGCCATCGTGTTGCCCGCCGCGTACAGACCTGGGATCACATGTCGGTTGCGCCGAGCACCCGCGCCGCCGTATCGGTGCGCAGGCCGCCTTTGGTACCCAGGTCCGAGACGCCGAACGCGGCGGCATGAAAGGGCCCGCATTCGATCGCGTGGAGCGGGGTCGCGCCACCGGCCGCGGTAAGCGGCCGGCAGCGCCTCGGCCGCAACTGTCCCGGAACTGACGTGGGTCACGCTGGTGTCGCCGCACGTAGGGTGCGCCTGGAGCCCGAGGACCTCACGAATCTGCGCCGCGCCGAGACGTTTCACGATGACGGTATGGACGATAGCACGCAGGTGCATTCGTGCCGGGCGAGGTGTTGGGGCGGGGAAGTTAGCGAGACTGGCGACCGAAATTGACCGGCATCATGTCCGTACCAACGCGATTAGGTGCCGTCGTCGACTGTGGTTATCGGCCGGGGCGCGGGAGTTTCGTTTCTCGTTGGGGTGACGCTGACAATCCTGGGGACCGTGACAGTCGGCACTGCGAACTCATCAACAGGGAAGTAGCAGGTAGCACCATGACTCAGTTCACTTTAGACTCGAATCGGCCCCCAAGTAGGAGAAGACACTGTGAGCGGTATGGATAAGGCGAAGAACAAGAGCCAAAAGTTTGCCGGTATGGCCAAGGAAGCGATCGGCAAGGCCACAGGCGACAAGAGCACTCAAAATGAGGGTAGGCGCGACCAGGCGAAGGCCAACCTCAAAGATGCCGGCGAGAAGCTCAAGGACGCCGGCGAGAAGCTTAAGGAGGAGGCCGGCGAGACCCTTAAGGAGGCAGGCGAAAAGGTTAAGGAGGCCGGCGAGAAAGTTGCGGACATCTTCAAAAAGTAGTGCGTGCGGAAATTCCAGCAAACTATTTCGGCAGGTAAGAATAGTCTGCTTCGAGGGAGTGTCGAGGTGCAGCCGACCGTAAGTTGCTGGTATGCAGCATGATTGATAACAGCGAAAGGCATTGAGCACAGACTCATTAGCGCTACCGAACATGAACATTCGTGTACGCCAACGTAGCTCAACCACATATTGCGGTCGCCGTAGGTGGACGACCATCCTGAGGAGTGTGCCCGATGCCCGCCCCGAATCTCCCGTTCGGATTCGACTTCACTGACCCCGATATCCACGTTGAGCGACTGCCCGTCGATGAGCTTGCCGAGCTGCGGCAGGTCGCACCGATCTGGTGGAATGAGCAGCCCCTCGGTCAGGGAGGCTTTGACGACGGCGGATTCTGGGTGGTCACCAAACACAAAGACGTCAAGGAGGTGTCGCTGCGTAGCGACGTTTTCTCCAGCCAAGAGAAAACGGCACTAACGCGCTACAAGGACGGCACCGTCAGTGAAGAGATCGAGCGCGGCAAGTTCATTCTGCTGAACATGGACGCGCCGCAACACACCCGCTTGCGCAACCTCATCTCGCGCGGATTCACTCCCCGGGCTGTCGAACAACTGCGCGGGGACCTCAGCGAGCGCGCGCAGAACATCGTGAAGGCTGCTGTGGCGGAGGGCTCCGGGGACTTCGTCGAGCAGGTGTCATGTGAATTGCCGCTACAGGCCATCGCTGGGCTGCTTGGTGTGCCCCAGGAGGATCGCAGGAAACTCTTCGACTGGTCCAATCAGATGGTCGGCGATCAGGATCCCGAGTTCGCCCGAAACGACCCTATGGCCGCCTCGGTTGAAATCATCATGTACGCCATGAAGATGGCCGCCGCCAAGGCCAAGGACCCGGGCGACGACATTGTCACCACGTTGATCCAAGCCGACGTCGACGGACACAAGCTCTCCGATGACGAGCTCGCTTTCTTCGTAATCCTGCTAGCGGTGGCCGGCAACGAGACTACCCGCAACTCCATTACCCAGGGCATGATCGCATTCACCGAGTTCCCCGACCAGTGGGAGCTGTTCAAGAAGGAGCGCCCAGTCACCGCC
>CAXMSM010000129.1:0-2777 GCA_964195655.1 uncultured Gammaproteobacteria bacterium
CAGCCACACGCAGTGACTGATGATCTCCACCGGGAAGCGAAGAGCCCTTATATGACGCCGTAGCGTTGCACACCCCACCGATCCTCCCAGATCACGGACGCTCACTAACGTGACAGTGCCTATCGCATGTCACGCTGCGCCACCACTTCGGCACAAAGGACGAATTGTTGGTCGAAATCCTCAGCGCGATCGGCAAGCGGATATCGATCCCAGATCACCTCAGCGCTGATGATGTCGAGGCGCTCGTTCAGGAGCTGTGGCGGCGATGGACCGCACCAGAGACTGACCGCCGGTCTCGACTGCTCTTCGAGGCCTACGGACTAGCAGTGCGTAACCCAGACCAGTACCGCACGTTCCTTGACCTCATTGTCACCAGATGGATCGAAATAATTCGCCGTCGTGCTCTGCAGGCTGGGTGCCCCAGCGACGACGCCGACGACTTCGCAACGCTGTTGCTTGCGCAACTGCGAGGTCTTCAACTTGACCTTCTTGCCACAGATGACCGAGCGCGCATCAGTTCAGCGCTCGAAAGCGTCATCGACGGCATCCGGCGTCAACGCCCCCGATGGGACAAGACCCCGAACCGCTGATAATCAGAGCGGTTCGGTTCGCCGCCCCCCTGACCGACGTTGCTGAGGTCGTGTTGTCGATCGTCGCCGCTGTCCGCTGGATCGACTACGGCACAATTTCGCCCTGCCCAGGATTCTTGACTTACAAGTCGCCCAGGTCGTCAGGTACGTCGACGGCATGCTCCCGGAGCGCCTTCAAGGGAACCACGTCGAGGGTGCGCTCGTGGGTGGAGGCCAGCACCACGGGGGCGGCGCAGCCTTCGCGGTGGGCCCGAAGCCAGTTCAGCGCGGTGACGCACCAGCGGTCGCCTGGCACGAGGCCGGGGAACCGGTACTGGGGCATCGGCTTCGACAGGTCGTTGCCGATGGAGCGCTGGTGCTCCAGGAACTCAGGGGTCACTACGGCGCAGATGGTGTGCCAGCCGAGGTCCTCGGGCCCGGTCGAGCAGCAGCCGTCGCGGTAGAAGCCGGTGAGCGGATCGGTGCCGCACGGTTCCAGCGGGCTGCCCAGCACGTTGTGATCAGGCACCGGCTCAGTATGAAGCGTCTCGGGAGTGACCAGCCAACCGTCCGGCTCACAGAACCCCGAGGGTGTATCAAATACCGCTGACCCCTGAGCAGGTCGAGATTGCCGGGAAGATGGTCAATGCTGGCACACTTGTGCAGATGGTCGATTTCGATGCGCTGGAAGCCGCCGGGGTCGCCAATGCCCGCGGGCGTGCCGACCTGATCGAGTACTTAGACGGCCTCGGGTTCACCGCGGAGGAGATGATCGAGGCCGAGAGCCGCGGCCGTCTTTTCGGACTCGCCGGTGATGTTCTGCAGTGGTCGGGTCGTCCCACGCACAGCTTGCGGGCAGCTGCCGACGCGCTCGGCGTGGCAGTCGATGACGTTGCATACGCCTGGACCACACTCGGACTGACCGTCGCCGGCCTTGACGACCTCGTCTTGAGTCAGGCTGATGTCGACGCACTGGCCACATGGGTCAGGATCTCCGAAGCGGTGGGCGACGACGCCGCGTTTGGATTGTTGCGGGTACTCGGCGCGACAATGGCCCGGTTGGCCGAGGCCGAGTCGGCAATGATTCGCGCCGGAAACCCGGACATCCAGATCACCCACACCCATGACGAGCTCGCTACCGCCCAGGCCTACCGCGGCGTCGCAGATCTCATCCCGCGCATCGGGGCGATGATCGACACCATTCACCGCCACCACCTGGGCGGGGCCCGAAGGCACTTCGAAGGCGTCATCCGCGACGAGTCGGCCAGCGTGGTGTGCGGCATTGGATTCGCCGATCTGACCGGCTTCACCGCGTTGACACAGATACTCACTCCCGCCGAACTGTCGACATTGCTCAACGAGTTCAACGCCACCGTCACCGACGTGGTGCATTCCGACGGTGGACGGGTAGTGAAATTCATCGGCGACGAGGTCATGTGGGTGAGCTCGACTCCGGAACTGTTAGCAAAGGCCGCGGTTGATCTCGTCGAGCACCCGAAAGCGCGCGAGGCCGGACTGCAGGTCCGGGCCGGTCTCGGCTATGGCGAGGCGCTGGCCATCAACGGCGACTACTTTGGCACCGCGGTCAACCTGGCTGCCCGTCTCGCCGCTGCCGCCTCACCCGGGCAGATCCTTGCCGCACCGGCCGTGTATGACGCACTTCCGCAATGGCCAGCCATCGCCCAGGATCCGTTGACACTCAAGGGTTTCGACACCCCAATAACACCCTACGACCTGCACGCTGACCGCTGACGGCATCGCTTGGTGAGGACTCAGTAGGCGTCTTCTTCGGTCCACGCTTCACCGCAATCATCTCGTAGCTCACCGCGACACCGCGTGCCAGCATCAGCTCCTCAACCTCACGAAAGCTCAGCGGAAACCGGAAATACAGCCACACGCAGTGGTTGATGATCTCCGCCGGGTAGCGGTGGCCCTTGTACGACGCCGTAGCGGTGCTCATCACACCGATTCTCCCAGGTCACCGACGCCCACTAACGTGACAGTGCCGTCTGCGGTGAGACGGATAGCCGCATCGGAAGCTGCTCGCGAGGGTTGGATCGGTGATGTCGACTTCACCGCAGACATCCAAGCAATCACCGACCATTTCCAGAAAGCACATGCCCTGCACAAAGTGGCCGACAGGTTGTCCGCGTTGGACAACCGCAGCCTCGATGACCGCAGAATCCTCGCAGAAGCAACGACCACCAC
>CAXMSM010000130.1:0-2209 GCA_964195655.1 uncultured Gammaproteobacteria bacterium
CAGCAGTCCCGCAATACAGGCCGCAGAGACAAGGAGACGATTCATTGGTAGCCCCGAAGCGTCATGGAGCGCCGGTGCAGAGGCGTGCCCCGACAGCGGGCATGGTGTCAGCGTAGGCGCGGGCGCGCCGACGAATCCGACCCGCTAACCGCCGCAGTTCTCTGTCGTCTCTGCGGGGACAGATAGGGGATTTCCGTTGACGAACATGCCTGGCCCCCCCGCCGGGGTGGTACCAAGATCCGTCCGGCAGCGGACATCAGCGTTACTGGGACGGCGCAGCCTGGGGGCCCATCGCGCCGCCAGCCGCGCCGCCTGCGCCACCGATGGCTCCTGCCGGGGTGATTGTCACAGGCCCGAATCACGCATTGCACGCCATCTTGTCGCTGCTGACGTTCTGGGCGTGCGGTGGGTGGATATGGATCTGGCTAATCGTCGCGCTAGCCAATAACAAGCGTGCCCGGCCAGTCGACGCATACGGTAACCCAATCGTGCCGCCGGGCTCGCCGTATGCACAGGAGTCCAGGCCATCGAGGCCACCGGGCCAAGCGCTCAATGAGGTCTTCACCGGAATAAAAGGGTTCTTCACCCGAAAGGACGGCGCGCCCGACTGGGTGAAGATCAGCATTTTCGCGGTGGTGTTGGTGGCTCTCATCGTGGCCATCGGTCTCGCCGGAGCCTATGGCGGTAGTGGGTCGGTCGAGGAGAGGGAAAGCACCGCCGCGACGACGACGGTAGGGACCACCACGCCGACAAAGACTGCGGAGAGCGACTATTCGGGTCCTTGGGCGACCGCCGATCCGACGACGGTGGAGACCCCTGCGGAGGCTCGGCCCGCACCTACTGATGCGCAGGTCGTAGAGGCGTTTGAGTCGTACATCAACGAACGGGCTAATAGTGGTGTGATGTTGGCCCAGTCCGTGACCTCGGTGACGGCGGCCGATGGTGTGGTGACTGTTGCCGTCGATCCGAGCCCGGTGCTCCTAGAGATGAGCCTGGAATTGTGGGACAACAACCTGGCCGAGTTTTTCGGGATTCCGGTCGTGTTCAACGATGACGAGGGGGTGTGGCTGCGCAAGACCGTTCACCGTGTTGACACAGTCGATGCCGACGGCAATTCACTGGGCTCAATGACTGCAGCAGAGTTGAACAAGAAGGCCACCGGCTAACGCTAGCGGGGCGTTGCGCGGCGCCGCGCTAGCGGCAGGCGCGGGACCAGTGTCCTAGCCGTTCGTCGTCCCAACGGCCTCCCGTATTCGGGAGTAGATGTCGGGACACATATTGTCCGCTGCCGCAGAAACGATGATGTTGCCCTCGTCGCTAGACGTGTACCCCGCACTACGCAGAAGGGTGCCCATCGTGAACTGTGGGCGCGGACGGTATCGAACCGCCGACCGCTGGTGTGTAAAACCAGAGCTCTACCACTGAGCTACGCGCCCGTGCTCGGGGGAGGCTACACGCCGATGATGAGTCACCGGAAATCCGTGTCAGCCCGACCGCAATGCCGCCAGCGCATGTGACCACACCGATTGATCACGGGCCTCGCCGGGCTGCCGGCACTCGGCGAACCGGATGACTCCGGAGCGGTCCACCGCGAACGTGCCCCGGTTGGCGAACCCCGTGTCGTTGTTGAACACGCCGTAGGCCTGGCTGACCGCACCGTGGGGCTAGAAGTCGGCCAGCACCGGGAAAGTGAAGCCGCGCTGGGTCGCCCACACCTTGTGGGTCGGTGACGGCCCCACCGAAACAGCCACCGTGGCGAGGTCGTCATTGACGAAATCGGCCAGGTGATCGCGGATGTCGTCGAGCTCACGAGCGCAGATACTGGTGAACGCGAGCGGGAAGAACACCAGCAGCACGTTCTTTTGCGCGCGATCAGCCGCGCGAAAAGAACTGAGCGTCACCGGCTGGTTGTTCTGATCCTTGAGCGTGAAGTCCGGTGCTTTGTGGCCGACAGCGAGCACTGCTAGTGCCGGCTGGCGGCTTTGGATTTGGGCTGGACTAGGCGACTGGCGATCCAGCCCCCCAGGTTCGCCGACGACGTCTGCATCAGGCCCGCGGTAGGCGCCGACTCCGCGATGTCGGCTGGTTGCACGTGCCCCCGTTGGCCGGTCTTGGGAGTGACGACCCAGATGACGCCGTCTTCGGCGAGCGGGGTGATGGCGTCCATCAGGGCGTCGACAAGGTCGCCGTCCTCGTCGCGCCACCACAG
>CAXMSM010000131.1:0-4336 GCA_964195655.1 uncultured Gammaproteobacteria bacterium
TAGCAATGGAAGCGGGTGAAACCGGCCTTCAACCGGGACCGGTGGCAATGGAAGCCCCCGTGTGATCACCAACGCAATCGCCAGGCCCGACAGGATGTTGGCCGCAGAAATGTTGCCCCACAATAGAACCCAGACAAGGATCAGCCAGCACAGGATCCATGCCCGCAGCGCGATCGTCCTCATCTGCCGTCCCCGAGGACGGCGGTGATGTACTGGCCTCGATCGAGGACTTCGTTGGCGGCGCGCTCTGTATAGGCGAAGATCGGACCGGCGAGTACCGACAGCAGTAGGCCCACCGCAATCAGCGCACCCGTCGGTACGAGCATGCCGACGGGCATCCGGCCCACGTCGTCCCTTTCGGCCAGCTCGATGTCCATGGATTCCTCGGTGTTGTCCAGCAGCGCCGTGGGGGCGGACGCCGACAGATGTCCCTCCGGCGCGTCGTCGCGGGAACGCCAGAACGCTTTCGTCCACACCCGGGTGACCACATACAGCGTCAGCAGGCTGGTGATGACGCTGCCGGCCACCAGAGCCCAGGCCAGCACCGATCCGACCTGCGCCCCCGCCTCCAGCAGAGCGACCTTGCCGATGAATCCCGAGAATGGGGGAATACCACCGAGATTAAGTGCAGGAACGACGAAGACGAAGGCGAGCAACGGACTTGCCGCGGCGAGCCCGCCCAGACGCTGGAGCACCGATGCCCCCGCCTGACGTTCGATCAGACCAACAACCAGAAAGAGCGTCGTCTGGACCAGGATGTGATGCGCCACGTAGAAGATGGCGCCCGACATCCCGAGTTCGGTGGACAACGCGATGCCGAACACCATGTAGCCGATGTGGCTGACCAGAGTGAAGGACAGCAGTCGCTTGATATCGCTCTGGGCGATCGCGCCGAGAATACCGATCACCATGGTCAGTAGCCCAGCCACGAGCAGCACTCCGTCCATCCCACCGTTGGGGAACAGCAGCGAATGCGAGCGGATGATTGCATAGATGCCGACTTTGGTAAGTAGGCCGGCGAATACGGCGGTGACGGGCGCGGGGGCGGTCGGGTAGGAGTCTGGCAACCATGTCGACAGCGGGAACACCGCAGCCTTGATGCCGAACGCGACCAGCAGCACCGCGAATAGCGCCGTGCGGGTGCCCTCGGGGACATCACCGAGCCGGACAGACAACTCGGCCATGTTGAGTGTTCCTGTCGCGGCATAGACGAGCGCGATGCCCAACAGGAACACCATCGAGGAGACCATCGACACCATCACGTAGGCGATGCCCGCTCGCACGCGCTCCTTACTGGCACCGATGGTCAGCAGGACGAAGCTCGCGCTCAGCAGGACCTCGAAGCCGACGAACAGGTTGAACAGATCGCCGGCCAGGAAAGCCATGTACACGCCGGCCGACAGCACCAGATACGTGGGCAGGAAGATCGAAACCGGCTGGCGCCCATCACCGTCGCGAATACCCTGCCCGATGGCATAGAAGACGACCGCGAGCAGCACGATCGACGACACGACGAGCATCAGTGCCGACAATCGGTCGACCACGAGCGTTATACCGAGCGGTCCCATACCGGGCTCGGTGGGACCCCAGCCCCCGACCTGCAACGCGATCGTGCCGTCGCGGTCGGCGAGGTAAACCAGGGCGGCCGACACGACGACCACCACCGATAGCGCGAGCAGTGTGACTGCCCGCTGCAGTCGAGGACTGCGGCCGGCGAACAGTGTCAGCGCCGCGGCGAGCATCGGTACGAGCACTGGCAGTGGCGTCAGCACCAAGGCCAGGTTGGGGTCCAATATCAGCGAGTTCATCGGGACCCCTCGAACCCGGGCAGCGCATCGAGTTCGTCGGGCAAGTCGGTGTCGTGGGTGGGATCGGCCCCCAAGGGGTCTCCGGTCTCGTCGGATTCCTTGCCGGTCCGCTGCGACACCCTCGTGTCCTCGGGATCGTTGCCGACCTCCTCAATGGTGTTGAGTCGATATGACCGGTACGTTAATGCCAGCACGAATGCCGCGATGCCCATCGTGATCACGATCGCGGTCAGAATCAGGCCCTGGGCCAACGGATCTGCCGTGTCCGTCTCGCCTGCACTGGTGCGTCCGCGGACCGGGGGATTCCCTCGCGCACCACCAACCGCGAGAATCAGCAGGTTGATCGCGTTGCTGATCAGCAACAGCCCCAACAGCATTCGGGTGAGGCTCCGTTCGAGCAACAGATACACCCCGGTGGCGGTCAGGACGCCGATGATGATCAGCGGAAACAGGTAGGTAGTCACCGCACCGCGTCCCGTTCTTGCTCGCTGGTCTCCTCGTCAATGCGTGCTCCGAGGCTGCGCAACACGTCGAGCACCAGGCCCACCACGATCAGATAAACGCCGAGGTCGAAGAACAGGGCGGTGACGAACTTGATAGTGCCCAGTACGGGCACGTCGATCTCGATCAGCGCTGATGACAGTACGGGTGCCCCGATCAGGAGCGAGGCAGCAGCGGTGCCCGCGGTCAGCGTCAGTCCAGCCCCGAGGATCTTGCCCGCGTCCAGTGGCAGCGTCTCACCCAGCTCGTAGCGGCCGCCGGCGAGGTAACGCAAGACCAACGCCAGGCCGGCCATCAGACCGCCGGCGAAGCCGCCGCCGGGCGTGTTGTGTCCGGCGAAGAAGAAGTACGCCGACAGCACCATCATCACCGGGAAGATGAGCCGCGTGGCGACCTCGAGAACCAGCGACCGGTGCCGCGGGTCACCCAATCCGCTGCCGCGCAACCACGTGATCTCACCGACGGCGGGCTCGCCGGCATCTTGCACATCCTGGACCCTGGGTGCCGCGCCGAACCGCCGGTTGCGGAACACCATTGACGCAACACCCGTCGCAGCCACGATCAGTACCGCGACCTCACCCATGGTGTCCCAGGCCCGGATGTCGACGAGTAGCACGTTGACGGTGTTGGAGCCGTGGCCGCGCAGATACGCGGCATCAGGCAGCAGATCGACGATAGGTCTGCCGGTGCGGGCTGCCATGGCGAATGACGCGAGGACGGTGACCGTCGCCCCGACCGCCAGTGCGAGGGCGGCGCGCGGAACGCGGAACCGCTTGATGTCGGCATCGCCTATCTCGGCTGGCAGGGTGCGCAGCACGAGCACAAAAACGACCAACGTCAGTGTTTCCACGAGGAACTGGGTCAGGGCGAGATCGGGGGCGCCGTGGAAGGCGAAGATCGCCCCGCACCCGTATCCGGTCACGCCGACCAGTAGCACCGCAGCCAGACGATTGCGCATCACGGTCGCGCCCAATGCCGCGGCGAGCATCAGTAGCCCGACCACCACCTGTGGAGGCGAGTCCCACAGTTCGAAATCGGGTCGGTCACGGCTGCCCAGGACCAGCACTGTGATCGGCACCAGTACCAGGGTCGCCAGGATGACCGACTGCGTCGCCGGGATGGAGCCCCGTTGGGTGACCGCAGTCAGCCGAACGGATATCACGTCGGCACCACGCAGAACTGCGTCGTAGATACGGTCGGCGTTGGCCAGCGGTGGGGCCGCCACTCGAGTGCGGTGTAGCCGGCTGCGACCGAAGTGCACGGCGATGCCGGTCGCGAGCACCAGTCCCGACAGCGCCAAGGGGAGATTCAGGCCGTGCCACAACGCCAGGTTGTAGTCGGCGACGTAACCGGCAGGGTTGGGAACTGTGTCGGCGTAGTCGTGGAGGATGTTGTTCAGCCCAGTCGGCCAGAGACCGAACACAAGGCCGGCCGCGGCCAGAATGGCCGGCGGGACGAGGAAGGTGACCTGGGGCCGATGCATCTCGGCGACGCGGGTGCTGGGTTGCGGCAAGCCCTTGCGCGCGAACGCGCCCAGCAGGAACCGCAGGCTGTACACGGTGGTCAGCACCGAACCGGCCACGATTCCAGCGAGGACGAAGGGGGCCGCGCCACCCAACGCCGGGCTGTGTAGCACTGTCTCGAGATCGGCTTCCTTGGCGATGAACCCGAAGAACGGCGGCAGCGCGGCCATGCTGGCGGTGGCGCCCGACGCGATGATCAGCAACGCCCTGCTGCGGTCGCCCAGCCAGGCGAGCCTACGGATGTCGCGGGTGCAGGTGGTGTGGTCGATGATCCCGACAACCATGAACAGTGCGGCCTTGAACATGGCGTGGGCGAACAGCATTGCCAGACCGGCCAGCATCATCTCGCTGCCCCCTGAACCGACCATGACGGTGATCAGGCCGAGCTGGCTGACGGTGCCGAACGCCAGGATCAGTTTCAGGTCGTACTCGCGGCAGGCCCGCCAGCCCGCCAGCACCATCGTCAGCAGACCCAGCGTCACCACGGTCGGCCGCCACTCGGGG
>CAXMSM010000132.1:0-3285 GCA_964195655.1 uncultured Gammaproteobacteria bacterium
CGGTCGCGGACCCACGCCGCCATCTTTGGATAGTTGGTAATCGTCGAATTTCTGTTGCCGCGAGACTAGTGCGATGTCACAGCGGCCTCGTCAGCCTCCGATGGCGCACCCCCGGCCGCGTCGGCAGGCTTGCCCTTCAGACCCAGCCAGAACAGGTTGATCAGCAACTGGGCCGCCTCGTCAGCATCGGCATCGCCGGTGCTGACACGTGAGGCCACCGCCTCACCCGCGCCCACCAGCGCAATGGCCATGAGGTCGAAATCGGCGTCCGGTTCCGGGAACCGGGTGCCGGAACGCAGTAAAAGGCCGACCAATTCGATGATGCGTTCGCGGCCCTCGCGCACAGTGTGGGCAAACCGCAGCGAGCTCGTCGCCTGCGTGTAAAGCACCATCCACGATGTGCGGTGGGCATCGATGTACTTCAGGAATAGCAGAACAGCGTTGCGCAACAACTCTTTTGGCGCGTCATTGAAGTCGATTTGGGTACGTACCTCGTCGACGAACCGGGTCAACTCCCGATCCAGGCAGGCGGCGAACAACTCCTCTTTCGAGCCGTAATACAGGTACAGCATCGGCTTGCTGATCTGCGCCTCGGCCGCGATCGCGTCCATCGACGTCTCGTGGTACCCGTTCACCGAAAATATCTGCACAGCTGCATCGAGCATCTGCTGCTCACGGACGGCACGCGGCAACCGCTTGGTTCCACCTGGCATGCCCTGTGCCTTCCCCACCGATACGCGACGTGTTCCTACCCATAGGGTAAGCAATGGTCAGCGAATCAGCCGCCACACCGCGGTGAAGGGCCCTTCACCGCGGCGATCCGCATCACCGAGGAGTCCACGCCCGACATCGCCAGCTCGCCGGCTGCTACCGCCTGCTCCAAGCGGTCGAGCACCGCGGGCACTTCGCTACTCGTCACCCACAGCGCGACGTCAGCTCCGGCCTGAAGTGAGCGCAGCACCGCGTCGGCGACCCCGAACCTGTCGGTGATGGCCCGCATGCCGGAGAGGTCGTCGGTGAAGACAAGCCCGTTGAACGGCGGGCCGCCGTAGTTGCCGGATCGCAGCAGTCCGTAGGCCTGAGGGCTCAGGCTGGCCGGTTCGCTGCCGGTCAGCCCGGGGATCTGCATGTGTCCGACCATCACGCCCACCGGTGCCTCAGCGGTCAGCGTCCGGTAGGGCACCAGGTCCTCGGCCTGCAGGTCGGCCAGCGGCGGGGTGACGACGCCGCCTTGGTGCGAATCTCCCGAGGCGCGGCCGTGTCCGGGGAAGTGCTTGAGCACCGGCAGCAGCCCGGCGTCGCGTAACCCACGGGCGTAGGCCCCCGCGTAGTCGGTGACCGTGGTCGGATCTGAGCCGAAGGACCGGTCACCGATCACCGTGCTGGCGGCGGCATCAGCGATGTCGACGACCGGTGCGAAATCGATGGTGATGCCCAAGCTGCGCATCTGCCGACCGCGGTCGAGTGCGATGGCGTAGACCTCTTCGGGGGTACTGGTCTGGGCCAGTACCCGCGGCGCGGGCTGCGAACCGATCAGACTCGACAGCCGCGAGACACGGCCCCCCTCCTCGTCCACGCTGACCGCCAGCGACAGCGGCCCCGCCGCAGCGGCAACGTCGGTCAGCGAACCGTCCGACAGCATGGACAAGTCGGTCCAGCTGCCGATCATGATGCCGCCCACCTGGTGGGTGTTGACGACCGCGCGAGCGTCCGCGGCGCCCGTCACTCCGACCATGAGGAGCTGCCCGAGTTTTTCCCGAGTCGACATCGCCGCCAGGTCGCCGCAAACCGGGGCAGGCGCGGCCGGCGGGGGCGCAATATTTTGGGCCGGGCCGGCAGCCATCGACAGTGGCAAGTTGGATACCGCCGACCTGGGTGATTCGGTGGTCGACGTGCACCCAACAGTGAGGGCAGCCGCTGCCGTCACCGCGAGCAGGACACCGGGGGCTGTCGATCGAGCTCGAGACATAACAGACGACACTAACGGCAGCTGCGGTCGCATTCGAAACCGTGGCCCGTGACCAGCTGCGTCAAGTGCTGATCGTGCAGCCTGGGCCGTCAGGCGCCGCGTGCTAGTTTTGGCCCTATGGACCGGTTTCTCGTGCCCGCCGCCGCCAGCATCGTCGTCGGCCTGCTGCTGGGTGCGGCCGCCGTATTCGGGGTGACGTTGATGGTGCAGCAGGACACCAAACCTCCGCTACAAGCGGGCGACCCTGCGTCGTCGGTACTCAACAGGGTTGAGTACGGCGACAGAAGCTAGATCCCGAGTCGCTACGCTCCTGCCCTCCGCCGTTAGCCGTCCCCGCCCGGGAGCGGTCGAGCCACTTTCCCGACGCTGGCTCTGGGTGGCCGCCGCGGCGGCACTGGTCCTGACTTTCGCCCAGTCACCCGGACAGATCGCACCCGACACCAAACTCGATCTCACCGCCAACCCGCTGCGCTTCCTGACCCGCGCGTTCAGCCTGTGGAACAGCGACCTGCCGTTCGGCCAGGCGCAGAACCAGGCGTACGGCTACCTGTTCCCGCACGGAACCTTCTTCCTGGCCGGTGACCTGCTCGGCGTCCCCGACTGGGTGATCCAACGGTTGTGGTGGGCGCTGCTGCTGACCATCGGTTTCTGGGGCGTGCTGCGAGTAGCCGAAGTGCTGGGCATCGGCAGCCCGACCTCTCGGGTGATCGGCGCCGTCGCGTTTGCGCTCTCGCCGCGGGTGCTCACCACGATCGGTGCGATCTCATCGGAGACGCTTCCGATGATGCTGGCGCCGTGGGTGCTGCTCCCGGTGATCATGGCCCTTCAGGGTGATCCGCGAATCCGGTTGTTGGCCGCGCGTTCGGGATTGGCCATCGCACTTATGGGTGCGGTCAACGCCGTTGCGACGCTCACCGCGTGTCTGTGCGCGGTCGTGTGGTTGGCCTGTCATCGCCCCAACGCGGTATGGCGGCGCTTCACCGCGTGGTGGCTTCTGTGTGTCGTGTTGGCCGTCACCTGGTGGGTCGTCGCGCTGGTGCACCTCGGCCGGATCAGCCCACCATTCCTGGACTTCATCGAGTCTTCCGGTGTCACTACCCGGTGGATGTCGCTGACCGAGATGCTGCGTGGCACCGGCGCCTGGACACCGTACGTGGCGCCCACTGCCACCGCGGGCGCGCCGCTGGTCACCGGGTCTGTGGCGGTGCTGGCGACGACGCTGGTGGCGGCGGGCGGACTGGCCGGGCTCGCACTGCGGACGATGCCCGCAAAAGGCAGACTGATCACGATCCTGATGCTCGGCATCGTGCTACTGG
>CAXMSM010000133.1:0-7853 GCA_964195655.1 uncultured Gammaproteobacteria bacterium
CATCGGGTTCTGAAACGCGAACTGTTGGGCCAGCGCCCCACCCCAGGACAAGCCCAGGACATCGACTACCCCGATGCCGAGTTTGGTGAGCACCCGACCCAACACCCATGCCAGGTAGGGAAATCCGTAGGGGAGCAGCGAGGCAGGCGACTCACCGGTGCCGGGAACGTCAAACTGGACCACTGGCCGTTCGGCATCCAGCGCATCCACCAACGGATCGAGGACCTCCAAACTCGCGCCGATCCCGTTGCACAACACCAGCGGAACACCATGCCCGGGCCGGTAGCGAACCCGGATTCGCTGCCCGCCGACAGCGATCAGGACGTCATCCACGTCGCCGTCAGCTTCCGGCTGCGCCCCCTGGGTACCGGAAACTGCCCTAATCATCCAGTGCTCCGTTTCAGTGCCGAAGGTTTCATTGTTCGAGTACGTAAGTGCCGGGTGCGGGGGCCAAGGGCTCGTAACCGCGTCCGCCGAGCGCCGTGGGCGCATCTACCTCGGCGCCGCCCCGCTCGGTCAGCCACGCCAGATGATGCGGCCACCACGAGCCTTTCGACTTTGTCGCCGAAGCCATCCACTCATCGGGGGTGGTATCCGCGTCGACGGGCGCGGCCCGGTAACTGGCCTTGGGGTTACCAGGCGGGTTCACCAGGGACGCGATATGCCCGCTACTCGACAACACGTAGGTGTTGTCTTTGCTGCCCAGCATCGCCGCGCTGCGGTAGGTCGCCTGCCAGGGACAGATGTGGTCAGCGATACCGCCGATTACGTAGGCATCGGCGGTGATCGTGGACAGATCCACCGGCGTCCCGAGCATCTCGACCGCACCCGGGGTGGCCAGCGCATTGGCCACACCCATCAACACCATGTCCTTGTGTAACGCCGCCGCCATCCGGGTGGTGTCCGCATTCCAATACAAGACATCGAACGGCGCCGGCGAGCGACCCTGAATGTAATTGTTGACCCAGTATCGCCACACCAGATCCGTCGGCCTCAACCAAGCGAACATCTCCGCCATCGAACGACCGTCGAGATAGCCATCGCGCGACGACGTCCGGATCGCGGCATGTGCGCTGCGCTCATTGGCCAATGCGGATGCGAACCCGGCTTGCCTTTGGTCGAGGACGGTGACCCCCAGGGTCAGGCCCGAGACTCTATCGCCCTGTCCCGTCGCGGCCAGGTGTGCCAGCGTCATCGAGGCCAGGATTCCGCCGGAGCAGGTGGCGAACACGTTCGCCCGGTCGCTACCGGTGATCGCGGCTATCGCATCCAACGCTTCGACGATCGCTTCGCCGTAGGCGCTAAAGCCCCAATCACGGTGCCGGGCCTGCGGATTGCGCCACGAGATCGCGAAAACCTGCTGACCACCGTTGACGTAATGCTCCACCAGGCTGCGATTCGGTGCCAGATCCAATATGTAGTACTTGTTGATCACCGGCGGCAACAGCAACAGCGGTACTTCGCGAACCTGCGGAGTGGCCGGCGCGTACTGGATCAGCTCAAACATCTTGGTACGCAGCACGACCGAGCCACGGCTCGTCGCGACTGTCTCGCCGACAGCGTAGGCATCGGGTTCGATCATCGCCGGAATACGCGGCTTAGAAATAATATCCCGAATAAGTGCCCGAGTCCCATTCATTACCGACTCGCCGCCGGTGTCGATGAAGGCCTTATAGGCCAATGGACTGAGTAGTGGATTGTTGGTTGGGGCCAGGCCCTCCACCAGATTGTCCAATACGAACTTCATTTTCTCTGCGTCGGTATATTCCAGGTTGGCATCTTCGAACAATTGCAGCACCGTATCCGAGGTCTCCAGGTAAGCCTGCATGATTCGACGCAGCACTGGGTTGCCTTGCCACGCAGGGTCGCTGAATCGCCGATCCCCTTTCCCGGGGGCACGATCACTCGTGCCGGCGACTACTTGCGTCAAGCCACCTGCCAGCCCGAGGCACCGGCGCGCCACGGTGGCAGGCTTATCGGCGAGCGCCAAGCCGAAGCGGGACCATGCCGCATCGGGCACCATCCGCTGAGCGAACGACTTGGTGGAATTAACCAGTAGCAGATCGAGTGGGGCGGCGAACTCGCCCGCTGCATTGCTGTCCTCTGCCGGCATTAACGATGCTCCTCTGGAATCGTGATTTCGCGCTTGAGTAGCTTTCCGGTCGGCCCCTTCGGCAGCGCGTCGAGAATCCAGACCCTTCTCGGGTACTTGTAGGCCGCCACTCGGGCCTTGACGAAATCGCGAATCTCGTCGCTCGTCGCACTAGTGCCCTGCCTTAGCTCGACCGCCGCCCCGACCTCTTCACCGAAGTGGTCGTGGGGGATGCCAATCACCGCGGCAGCACCAACCGCAGGATGCTCGTAGAGCACCTCTTCGATCTCACGTGGATAGATGTTCAACCCGCCACGGATAATCATCTCTTTCTTGCGGTCGACAATCGAGAAGTAGCCCTCGTCATCGACACGCCCAATATCACCCGTAGAGAACCACCCGTCCTCGGAGATGGCCGCCGCAGTCGCGTCGGGCTGATTCCAGTAGCCCTTCATTACGTTGTGTCCACGAATCTGGATTTCGCCCGATTCACCATCAGGAACAGGGCCACCGGATTCGTCGACCACCCGCATCTCAACCCCTTCGATCGGTGTACCGATCGAACCGGGTTTTCTGGGCTGGTGTGGATGGTTGAAGCAAGCGACGGGGGAGGTTTCTGACAAGCCGTAACCCTCGATCACCACGGCATTGAAAGTGTCCTCGAAATCACGCAGGACTTGAACCGGCATTGCTGAACCACCTGATATGCATAGACGCAGCGATGAGACATCGGCCTCGTCGTGGGCGGCCTCCAGCAGGGCTGAATACATGGTGGGAACGCCCTCGAAGATCGAGACCCGATCGCGGGCGATGATGTCGAGCGCCTCGCGGGCATTAAAGCGGGGTTGCAGCGTCAATGTGGCGCGGGACATCACGGCTGCATTGAGACCGCACGTCAGACCGAATACATGGAATAGCGGCAGGCATCCCATGATGACTTCGTCGTTGCCGAGGTCCAGCAGTGTGCGCAGCGTGACTTCGGCGTTGCGGCCGAGTCCGCCGTGGGTCAACTGTGCGCCTTTTGGTTTACCGGTGGTGCCGGAGGTATGTAGGATCACGGCGGTGTCGTCGGCGCTGCATGCGATGGGCTTGGTCTGCGGCGCAACATCATCCAGGAAGGCAGGCAGCGATTCGTCGTCGACAATGGTGCAGCTTGCGCCGGCCGCTTCAGCACCCGCCTTGGCCTCATCGGCAAATGCTGGTGTGGCGATGAGCGCCTTCGCGCCGGTGTTGCTCAAGTAGTACTCGACCTCTCGAGACTTGAGCAACGGGTTCATCGGAACGGCCACAGCCCCCCGACGGAGGATTCCGAAGAAGATGATCGGAAATGCAAGTGTGTTGGGCAGCATCACCCCGACTCGGTCGCCCGGCTGCACTCCGGACTGCTCAAGTTTGGTAGCCACGCGAGCCGCAGCATCGTCGAATTGGGCGTAAGTGTATTCGCTTGTCGAGCATTTCAGGGCACGTTTGTCGGGGACTTCGAGGGCGGCGGCACAGAGATTGTCGGCGAGGCTCGCCATCTGCATTCTCCTAAGGGACGTGGCGTCGTGGTTGATTTGGGGCCAGGATCGGCCGTATCGCTCGTTACACTAATGTTCCTGCAATCGCTTCGTTGCGAACTTCGCGGATACAGCAGAACCAGGCTTCCAGTGACATCAGCCTGGAGTTTTCTTTCAGTCGCATCGGGCTCATCGCAAGACCGGCTCCGACAATGATCGCCAGCCGGATCTGACCGGGCAATGTCGCCGGCGACAACGCCGACCCCCGCATCCTGTGACGGATTACAATTTGTCCCGACTGGTCAGGGAACTCGAAGGGCGATTTCGAACGCCAGGCACAACTCTGCCAGTTCACGCGGATGTCCTATCGACTTGCCGGTCCGTTCCTCGATCCGGCGCAGTCGGTGGCGGACGGTGTTCGGATGGCAGTAGAGCTGCTCAGCGGCGGCATTGATCGACCCCCCTACCGACATCCAGGTGCGGAATGTTGTGAACAGGACCTCGCGCCCCTCGTCGTCCAAGTCCGCCAACCCGGCGAACATGGCAGTCGAGATTTGCTTCATCACTCCTGGAGCGCTGACAGCAGCGATCGCGAGCGGTTCGGTCTCGAATACAGAGACCAAGGATCCGTCAACTCGATCGGTCGAGAGTGCGATCCGGGCATAGGTGACTGCGTCTGGCGTACGGCTAAGGTCATCGAATCGCGAACTGATGCCGACCCGCGTCGCCGCCAGCCTGGCCAAGGTTTGGGTGAGAGTCTCGAACTTGGCATCGGAACGCACATGGACCAGCCCGATCTGAATATCGGGCAGCAGGCGCCAAGCTGACGCGATATCGAGGCTGGTCAACTTGCCCTCAATGCCAGATAATGCGGACTTGCCCCTAGCCGACGCCTGAACGACGTTGCGTACTATCTATCCACCTGACACGACAGACACCGGAGGCAAAATGCAACGACGCGTCGTCCCACGATTGCTGATCGCACTGTGCGCAGGACTGTTTGCGCTCACGAGCGCGATCACCGCGCAGGCCTGCACTCGGGTGACCTGGCTCGGACCGGACGGCATCGTGATCACAGGCCGGTCGATGGATTGGCCGTACTCATTCAATTCGCACCTCTATGTCATTCCGCGAGACTTCACTCAAGACGGTGGCGGCGGCGTCAACTCGCTGACGTGGACCGGCAAGTACGGCGCAGTCCAGATCGCCGGCACCACCGACCCCAACGGTCCCATCGACGGCGTGTTCGACGGCATGAACGAAGCAGGACTGGTGGCTAATCTGCTGTACCTGGGGGAGACAGACTTTGGACAAGCCCCCGCCGATGACCGGCCGCGGCTCTCGTTCACCGGATGGGTGCAGTACGTGCTCACCAGCTTCACGACGGTGAATGAGGTCGTGGATGCTTTCACCGACCCGTCTATTTACATCGTGCCGATCAACTTCGGACCCACCCGTTCGGCGGAGCCGACTGTTCACTTGTCGGTAGCTGATGCCAGCGGCGATTCGGCCATCATCGAGTACCTCGACGGCAAGCCCGTCATCCACCACGGTCGGCAATATCAGGTGATGACCAACAGCCCAACCTACGACGAGCAACTCCTACTCAACCAGGCTTGGCAGAACCAGGATATGACTAAGAATCTACCCGGATCGATTCAGTCCAAAGACCGCTTCGTCCGTGCCAGCTACTACCTGAGCAAACTCCCTGAGACCACCAACCAACGGGAAGCCGTCGCAGGGGTGATGAGCGTAGTCCGCAATACGTCGGTGCCGTGGGGTGTGGGCGACCCAGAGCATCCCAACATCTCACCGACGTACTGGCGTACGGTCGCCGATTCGACTAACAAGATGTACTACTTCGAATCCACCCTCAGCCCAAACATCGTCTGGGTAGACCTCAATCATCTGAATTTCAACCCAGGCTCCGGTGTCCGGGCGGTTGCGGTCGAGAACAACGACTCCCTGATCGGCAATATCGATGGGAGTTTACTTCCCGCACAACCAATTTCGTTCCTCGCGCCGTAGCGGCTAATCGGCAAGTGCGGCGTCAGTTCTCAGATGAACTGGCGTCACGGCGAACCCGTGCGTCGTATGCAGCCCGCGCGTCAGTGTCAAGGGCCTGCAGAACACGGTGGCGGGTCAGCCGGCCACGGATAGCACCTAGCAACCGGTCGGGAACCAACGCGGCAGCGGTTTCATAGCTGCGCATCCAACCCGGCACTGCGACGATCGCGGGGCGGCTATGGCATGACGCCACCACAGCGTCGGCGATCTCCTCGGGGTCCACTGTGGGCAGCACCCCGCCGAGTTTGACACCGGATACCAGGTCCGTCCGCACAGCCGACGGCAGCACTGCGGTAACGGTCACGCCGGTATCGGCGAGTTCGTCTCGCAGCGATTCGCTGAATCCGACCACCGCATGTTTGGTTGCGCAGTAGGTGGCCAACCCGGCGGCGGGCACGACTCCTAAGTACGACGCGACGTTGACGATATGACCGGAGCCGTGCTCGAGCATGCCGGGAAGTGCAAGCTTCGTCCCGCGCAGCACACCGTTGAGGTTGACATCGACGATCGAATCGGTGACAGCATCCAACTCATCGACGAACCGGCCGGCGGGCATGATGCCGGCATTGTTCACGAGCACCTGAAGCGGCCCATCGACGCATGCCAGGAACTCAGCGAATGACTCACGGGACCGAACGTCCAGGCCAACCCCATGACAGCCCAGTTCATCTGCGGTGGTCTTGGCCAGATCCGCGTCGAGGTCACCGATGAACACCCGGGCGCCTTCGGCGATGAATGCCTTCGCCGTTGCGCGCCCGATCCCGCGGGCACCCCCGGTGATGGCAACGGCGGAACCGGACAACGGGAGGGCGTTCATCGCAACCCTGAGATCTGCATTTTCATAGCGTGAACGACTACCACATTGCGTGGCGCGGGGGCTTCGATCGCCGGGAATTGCCGCCCCGGGTCCGTCCTGCGTCGCCCCGGGTAGCTGCCCTCGCTGCAGGGTCGGAGATAGCTGACATGAAATACGGTAGGACTTCCGTATACGATAGGACTTCCGCGAAACAGGAGACACTGTCGATTTCTGATCGCATACTGAAGTATTACGGGGAGCCGTGGCGGAATATGCGGGGAGTCGTGGCGGCGAGCCGGTGAGGGGCCCGAGGATGAATTCGACGCAGGGTTCGCGGATTGCCTGTGACCCTCGTGCGGTGCCCCCGGGGTCGCCGTCGCTGTACTCCAATTATGTGGGACGGGTGGCCGGGCTTGCAGTCGCTTTGGGTGTAGGCGCGGCGATCGCCTCGATCCCGGCGGTAGCGTTCGCCGATCCGACCGATTCTGCAAGCTCAGCTTCGTCGAGTTCGTCATCGGGGGCCGGGGCGGCGTCGGGCGATTCGTCGGCGGATTCGTCGGCGTCGGATTCGACTCATGAGACCAGGTCATCATCGCCGGGGGGCCCGTCGTTTGGTTCGGGCAGCGACGCCGAATCAGACGCCGAATCAGATGTAGCGGCAGACGTCACCGATGTCGACATCGCCGAGGCAGACATCGCCGACGTAGACATCGAGGCGGACGATCCCGCCGACGCGACGCCGGATACCCTCGATTCCGAGAGCTCGAACGCCGACGACGCAGTTCCGGACATCTCAGCTTTCGACGATTCCGCGTCCGATGGCGGCACTCTTGCGGCCGATTCGACGCCGCTGAATGTTGCAGCCCCGGACGCAACCAGGGGGTTGGACGAACAGACTTCGGATGATGATCCTGGAACTCCGGTGGCTGACCCAAGTCGTGGGCCTGCTGCGACCTATGCGCGTCGCGAGGTTAGCGATAGTGACGACGCATCCGGGGCCGTCGGGCAGACGGATGCGACGCAAAGCGGTGAGCCCTTTGTTGCTGATGCGGCGACCTCGGATGCGGCCAGTGCCAGTGGATCAACTGCGGTGGGTTCGGCTGTCAGCGCGGAAGCTGACGCGGGTCGGCTGTTCGGTGATGGCACCGCAGAACATCCCAATGGCGGGTCGCTTTTCGGTAGTGGATTTAGCTGGGATGCCGACTCATGTGCCAGTAGCACCGCATGTGATGGGGGTGACGCTGGGCTTTGGGGAGGCAGCGGTGGTGATGGCTTTAACGGCGGCAACGGCGGGTCGGCCGGCTGGTTCGGAAGCGGCGGCGACGGCGGGGCCGGCATTCCCGGCGGCAATGGCGGGAACGGCGGCCGGGGTGGGCTGATATTCGGCGCCGGCGGTAAT
>CAXMSM010000134.1:0-1908 GCA_964195655.1 uncultured Gammaproteobacteria bacterium
GGCACGAGTCATCTTGGTCCTGGGTCCGGAATGGGAGGGGTATTCGTCGGCCGCCATGTTCGAGGATGTCAAGTTGGGCATCGAGCACCGCAAGGCCTGGCAGCGATTCGCTCTCGTGTCGGACGCCGACTGGATCCAGCACGTCGCCGCGCTATTCGGCTGGATGGTTCCCGGCACGGTTCGGTGGTATCCGTACTCCGACTTGGAAGACGCAAAGGTCTGGGTCTGCACCTGAACTCAGTCGTCCACGGCTGGGATTCGTCCAGCGTTTATGGCTGCAAGGAACTGTTCGTAGTCCTTGTCGCCGGCCATCGAAAACGTCCCGCCCCCGACGCCGCGGCGGCCGTTGTCCGACGTGCTGGAGCTGCCTCGCTGATTGACGGGTTTTCCCCGCCCAACCGAGGCGCGGTGTTGATGGCTGATCCCACGTCCGTCGCGCCAGACGTGCCAGTACAGCACTGCCCCGATCCGCTTACCTGAGCCGACCGCCCGCGTGTTCGCCGGGGATCCTGCGCTCGACGGGGTATGAGTGGGTGATGCTCGGGTTGCCCGACGGGATACGTGCGTGCCTGTTCGACGTCGACGGTGTGCTCACAGACACCGCTATCGTGCACTGTCGGGCGTGGAAAGCGATGTTCGATGAGTATCTGCGCGCTCGCGCCGCGTCGGCAGGGGAGCTGTTCGTGCCCTTCGATGCCGCCGATTTCGGGACATATGTCGACGGAAAGCCGCGGAACGACGGGATTCAATCGTTTCTGGCCAGCCGCGACATCATCGTCGACGACGATGCGGTCGGCGATATGGGTGACCGCAAAACCCAACTCTTCCTCGAGCACCTGCACACCGACGGCGCGACGGTGTTCGAGGGCTCCCGACGCTATCTGGTGGCCGCCACCGAGGCGGGCCTGCGGCGCGCGGTCGTGTCGTCGAGCGCCAACACCCGCATGGTTCTCGAGTTGAGCGGGCTGGGCGCCTATATCGAGCATCGGGTGGACGGAGTCACGCTGCGCACCGAGCAGATACCGGGAAAGCCTGCGCCGGACTCGTTCCTGCGTGCCGCCCAACTGCTCGACGTCGACCCGACCCAGGCAGCGGTGTTCGAGGACGCCGTAGCCGGGGTGGCGGCCGGCCGAGCTGGCGGTTTCGGCCTAGTGGTCGGTGTGGACCGCGGGGGACAGGCGGCGGCCCTGCGGGACAACGGCGCCGACATCGTGGTCGCCGATCTAGGGGAGCTGCTGACCCCATGACGCGCAAGCGGCATAGGGAATCACGCGATCTTCAGTCGCGTGAGGAGGTCAAGCCATGATGATTGCCGACGCCCAATGCAGATATCGTAGATGGCGCGAACTTTGGAGCCGAGGGTGGGAAGCAGCAGCTTCCTAAGCGCTGACGCCCGGCTACGGCCAGACCCCAGTTGATCGCCACCGACGACGCGGTTTGGCTCCGATGGAACCTACCGCGGCTTAGATCTGTTCGAGGATGGCCGCCAAGTCGTGATCCCCGCGGGCGTGTAAAACGGCGGTCACCTCGTTGGGTTGGCATTGCAGACCTGGGGCCAGCGCCGCAACCGGATCGGTCACCATTCGCCCTAAAACCTGCTGAACCCACTGCATTGCAGTGTCGCCGGGCCCAACTCGCGACACCTCGACAAGCCCATCGCCGAGCTTGAAGGTGAGCACCAGAGTATCTTTCGTCGTCGCCTTGACTGCTGAGGCCTGGGCGCGCAGGGAGCCGATGCGCGCGCCGGAGGTCGATGCCAGTGGCCAATACACTGGCACCGAGCCCTGTGGGCTGGTGAATGTTCGTCGCTGTCCGGGGTCTACGCCGAGCGCGGTGGCGACCGCTCGGAGACCAATCCTGTTCGAGCTTGTCGGCCACCGCTTGTCTCAACACCGGCCGGGTGGCCAA
>CAXMSM010000135.1:0-3636 GCA_964195655.1 uncultured Gammaproteobacteria bacterium
GGCACCATGTGGTTGCTCAACCGCCCGGGTACCTACTCGATCGAGAAGGCACAGACGATGCTCGGCTACCAGCCCCTGGTCACGATCGACGAGGGCATGGCCCGAGTCGCGGAATGGGTTCGCGCGGAGGGACTTATCGACGCCTGATACCTGCTGACGCCTACGCCGTGTTGACTACTGCAGTCCGGCCCAGAACTGGCAGCGATGGGTCTGCGCGAAATCGGCGACCATACGGCTGCCGTCAGGCCGCAGCGACATCACGGAGTCGGAGGCGCGCACATCGGGCCAGTTCGGCTGGCCATCGGCCCGGGGGGTGCCGTTGGCCACGAACTGCGCCCAGTAGTCGATCATCTGGTCGGACAATTTCTGTTGGGCGGGATCGAACGGCGGCGCTCCGCCGACATCGAACAGGTAGCGAAGCTCCAACGAGTGGCTGGCTCCGACCGGAAACGGCAAGGTGCGCAACGGGTCAGGCGTAGGAGCGCCGCGGTCATTGAACTCGTAGAAGTAAACGGCATCGTCGTGGTCCCGGGACAGCGCATGGGCCATGCGGTCGCCGACGCAGGCGAAGGCCCCATCGGTGACCGCCGCCGAATATGCCAGTGGGACGCTGTCGAAGTCAGAGAGCGGATACTGTTCGGCCACTGCGGCCGAGTCGTCCCCGAACGTGGCGGCAAGCAAAGCCGGGTAATCCGACGCAGTGTAGGACTTACCATTACGCAGATATTCCAGGGCCACGAACAACGTGAACTCATCACGAGTGGTTCCGATCATGATCGGAACTCGTGCAGCCCGGCCTTCGTCGAACCCCTTAACTGGATCAACCGGCAGCACTACCGTTCCGGTCACCGGACCGATCAGCTCGTCGTCTCCGATGTTGTAGAACCAGAGGGGCTTTCGCAGCTTGCCCACGGGCAGCGCGCGCAGGCACACTGCCGCGGAGGCTGGTTCGGCGCATCCCACTTCAGCCGCATAGTCGACGCTGCGGGCCTGCGCGACCGGCAGGGTCGCCTGAGCCTGGCACGGCGCGCTCTGGATGATGGCCGCGTCGAACAGTCCTTGCGAACCCGGGGCGACCAGATGGTCGCACACCGACATGCCGCCCGCCGACTCCCCCGCCACTGTCACTTTGGCGGGGTCACCACCGAATTGTGCGATGTTGTTGCGCACCCATCGCAGAGCGGCCTGCTGATCAGCTAGGCCGTAGTTGCCCACATCTCCCGGGGGGCCCAGCGCCGGGTGGGCCAGGAAGCCCAGGACACCGAGCCGGTAGTTGATCGTGACGACGATGATGTCGCCGCGCGCGGCGAGCCGTCGCGCGTCGTAGACACCACTGCTGCCGTTGACGAACGAGCCGCCGTGAATCCACACCATCACCGGTCGCGGCTGCGCCGGTGCTGAATCCGGTTCGGCTGCCGGAGTCCAGACGTTGAGGGTGAGGCAGTCCTCGTCGGTCTGCCTACCCAGTTCTAGGTCGCCACCGAGATCCTGAATGCACCGCGGCCCAGGATGGCTGGCATCCCGTACTCCATCCCACTTCAGCGCCGACTCCGGAGCACGCCAACGCAGCGGCCCGACAGGCGGTGCGGCAAAGGGGATTCCGGCGAACAGGCGGTGGTCGTCGGCAAGCACTCCACGCACCGCCCCCGTTGCGGTCTGCACCAGCGCCGGATCCGACAGTGCGACCTGCGGTTCGTCCTGCCCCCGTGTACATCCGACGGCCATCGCCACGGTGGCCGCGGCCGCGGCCGCGATGCAAATGCGACGGCGGAGAACCGATGTGGACGCCACGAGGTCCGAGCTTAACCGTGAACCGTGACCGTGAACCGTGGATCCGGGCAAAGTGAGACAACGCACTCCTGTGTCCGTCGTACGCTGTAAGTGTGCCCTGCTGGCCCATTGAGGACCGGACCTCGGGATGACTACCGACACCCCCGGTCGAACTCATATTTCTTTGAAAGTAGTGGTTCCGCAGCGCATGGTGTTTGCGACATGTTCAAAACATTGATCTAGGTGGGGTCCGAGAGCAGGATCGCCGCACCGCCGAGCAGCCGGCCCACCGCCGCATCATCGCTCTGGCCGTCGAGTACGCCACCCGTACCAGCGTGATCCGCACCCTCACCCTCGATCACATTGACCTGGTCAACCGCCGCATCACTCTCGACGGGCGCGACTAGCGCCTGGGCGACCTGGCCGAACACGCCCAACCGGCACGTGATCGTGAGCGCCAAGACGGTCCGCGGCGCCGGTCTGGCCGGAAAGCTTTTCATCCGTTTCCAGTTGAGTTGCAACGGATTCAGTGTCGATCGGATTCGCGCCGACCGCATCCTGCGCGAAGCTAACCTCAGCAGAACCCGACCCGCCGCATCTGTCGCTGGTGTTCAATATTTCCCACACCAACGGCTTCCGGTACACCTCCGTCGGCCATCGGCTGCTCAATGACGAACTCGAGCAACAGCGGTACCAGCGCTCGGTCGCGTGCTTCGCTTCAATTGTACTGTTGAGCGTGCCAGGAGGCAGACTCAGCAGAAATCTGCCGGTTTCGTCACGACTCGTACCCGAAGAGGAAGAAAACTCATGACATCCACAGAGCCGACTTCCCCGGTCAGCGTTCCGCAGGTGCTGATCAAGAACGTCGACGTGTTCGATGGCAACAGCGACTCGCTCGCCGTGGGCCAAGACGTGCTGGTCGAACGCGAACTCATCAAGGCAGTCGGCCAGGGTCTGTCGACGACTGACGCTTCGATTGTTATCGACGGCACCGGCTGCACGTTGACGCCAGGGCTCATCGACATGCACCAGCACTTGATGATCAACGGCCCGGACGGCCTCAAGAACGCGGCGGAGAACATGGACTTCGCCACGATCGGCGCCATGGCAGCGCAGAGCATGTACGCCCACCTGCTCATGAAGGGTTGGACCACGGTCCGCGACATCGGAGGCAACTCGCTCGGGCTTGCCAAATACGTTCGGCTCGGCGAGCTCACCGGCCCACGGATCTACTCGGCCGGTCCGGCGATAGCCCCGCCGGGAGGCCACACCGACATCGGCGGCTGGAACCAACACCACGCGCAAGACGAGTCGGTGTTGATGTCGCAGTGGGCCGAGGTGTCGGGACGCGACGAAGTGGTCCGCCAGGCGAGGTGGAACTTCCGCAAGGGCGCAGCGTTCCTGAAAGCGATGCCAGGTGGGGGCGTGGCCAGCGACTACGACCCGCTCGAGGTCGTCAATCTCACCTTGGACGAGCTGAAGGCGGCGGTCGAGATCGCGGAAGACCAGAAAACCTACGTCGCGGTGCATGCCTACCGCGATGACGCCGTCAATCGGTCCCTCGATGCCGGCGTGAAGTGTGTCGAGCACAACTTCCTCGTTTCGGAAGAGACAGTGATCCGGATGGCCGAGGAGAACATCGTCCTGGGCCTCCAAGGCTTCATTGCGGCAATCGCATTCGCGCATCCCGAGACGGTGCCGTGGTACACGGCCGAGCAGGTTCGCAAGGCCAGGCAGGTCCATGAGGGGGCGTTGCAGATGATCGAATGGGCTCGGAAGCACAATCTCTTCATCGTGAGCGGATCCGACATGTTCGCCGAGAACGCTCCGATCGCGAAGAAGAACATCACCGTCGAAGTCGACTTC
>CAXMSM010000136.1:0-3218 GCA_964195655.1 uncultured Gammaproteobacteria bacterium
ACCTGGTCCCGGTGCGGCTGAGCGCAGACGACATCACGCAATACTCCGCGGGGTTCTCCAACGCCACGCTGTGGCCGCTGTACCACGACGTGATCGTCAAGCCGATCTACCACCGCCAATGGTGGGAAAGCTACGTCGAGGTCAACCGGCGATTCGCCGAGGCCACCGCCCGTACGGCCGCGCACGGCGCTACGGTGTGGGTTCAGGACTACCAGCTGCAGCTGGTGCCGAAGATGCTGCGCATGTTGCGGCCCGATCTGACCATCGGGTTTTTCCTGCACATCCCCTTTCCCCCGGTGGAGCTGTTCATGCAGATGCCGTGGCGTTCGGAGATCATCGACGGCCTACTCGGCGCCGACTTGGTCGGATTCCACCTGCCCGGCGGCGCACAGAACTTCCTCATCCTGGCGCGCCGTCTGGCGGGTGCGAACGCGTCCCGCGCCTCGGTGGGCGTGCGATCGCGCTTCGGCCAGGTGCACGTCGGATTCCGCACGGTGAAGGTCGGAGCCTTCCCCATCTCCATCGACTCAGGCGACCTCGATCGGCAGGCCCGCACCAAAGCGATCGGGCAGCGCGCCCGTGAGATCCGTAGCGATTTGGGTAACCCCCGCAAGATCCTGCTCGGAGTAGACCGGCTGGACTACACCAAGGGCATCGACGTGCGACTGCGCGCATTCTCCGAATTACTCGCCGAGCATCGGGTCAACCCGGAGGACACCGTACTGGTGCAGCTCGCCACGCCGAGCCGTGAACGTGTCGATAGCTACCAGGCCATGCGCGGGGACATCGAACGGCGGGTCGGGCACATCAACGGCGAGTACGGAGAGGTGGGCCATCCGGTTGTCCACTACCTGCACCGGGCCGTTCCGCGTGACGACCTCATCGCGTTCTTCGTCGCTGCCGACGTCATGCTCGTCACCCCGTTGCGCGATGGTATGAACCTCGTCGCCAAGGAGTACGTCGCCTGCCGCAGCGACCTTGGCGGCGCCTTGGTGCTCAGCGAGTTCACCGGCGCCGCGGCCGAGCTGCGCCAGGCCTATCTGACCAACCCGCACCACCCGCAGGGCGTCAAGGACGCAATCGAGGCGGCACTCAATCAGACCCCCGAAGAGGGCCGGCGCCGCATGCGAGCCCTGCGCCGACAGGTCCTGGCCCACGACGTCGACCGCTGGGCAAGGTCCTTCCTCGACGCGCTGTCTCAGCCGGCGTGACGGCGTCTCAGCCGGCGTGACGCCCTCGACAGTTCAGTCTCGATCCCCCAACTTCATCGAGGCGGAGAAACTCTTCTCCGGATCCCGCCCGGCAAAGTAGTTCTGCAACGTCTCGGATAGGTCCGCTGGATCCCACGCATCGCCCTCGGCACTGAACTGCATTTCGGCAGTCGGCGCCGCGATGAGTGTCACGGTCGGACCGTAGACGATGAAGAGCTGTCCGTTGACCCCGTCCGCAGCCGGAGATGCCAGGAAGCAGACCAGGTTCACGACGTGCTCAGGCGACAGCGAATCCACCGCGCCCTCGGGCAGTTCGGGTGCGTCGCCGAACACCCCGGCCGTCATCGCGGTGCGAGCACGCGGCGCAATCGCATTGGCGCGAACGCCGAAACGTCCGAGCGCGCGGGCGGCAGACAGCGTCAACGCCGTGATACCTGCCTTGGCCGCACCGTAGTTGGGTTGCCCGACCGGACCGGACAAGCCGGCCTCCGACGACGTGTTGATGATCCGGCCGTAAACCGTGCCGTTCTCGCCACCGACACCGGCCTGTTTGGCCTTCGACCGCCAATAGGTCGCGGCGTTACGCGTCAGCAGGAAATGGCCGCGCAGATGCACCGCGATGACCGCGTCCCACTCCTCGTCGGTCATGTTGAACAGGATTCGATCTCGGGTGATCCCCGCGTTGTTGACGACGATGTTCAAGCCCCCGAGCCGATCGGCCGTCTCGATCAGTTCGTCGGCGGTGGCCCGTTCGCTGATGTCGCCGGCAACCGCGATGCCCTTGGCGCCGGCAGTCGCGATCTCGTCGAGAACGTCGGATTTATCCAGCGCCGGGGCGATGTCGTTGACGACGACCACCGCTCCGGCGCGGGCCAGTCCGATGGCTTCTGCGCGTCCCAGTCCCGCGGCTGCCCCGGTGACCACGGCGACGTGTCCGGAGAGATCTATCTGGCTCGTGGAGTCTGTTGTTGCGGTCAAAGTACGAATACCTCTAGTCGTGACGGATCAGGGCGGCGCGGGGGCATTCGGCGATGGCCTGCTCGGCCACCGCCTCCTCGTCGGCGGGGACCGGGTCGGCCTTCACCACGGCATAGTCCTCGTCGTCGAGGTCGAACAGGTCCGGGGCTATTCCCATACAGACCGCGTTCCCCTCGCAACGGTCATGATCCACTTGCACTCGCATGAAATCCTCCTGCCCGTAGTGTGACATCACTCTGGACCCCAAGACTAGAACGTGTTACAACCGGGAAAGGCCTGAGGTATCCCTAGGTGCCCAGATTATAGGGACGCAGAGAATTGAGGACAGCGCCATGCGAATCGGCTACACCCCCGAACAGGAGGAGTTACGCCGCGAACTGCGTGCGTACTTCACCAAGCTCATGACCCCCGAGCGCACCGAGGCGTTGGCATCCAACGACGGAGAGATGGGGCGCGGAAATGTCTACCGCGAGACCGTCGCCCAGATGGGCAAGGACGGTTGGTTGACGCTGTCCTGGCCCGAGCAGTTCGGTGGTCAGGCCCGACCACCAATGGACGGGCTTATCTTCAACGACGAAGCCTCCATCGCCAACGTTCCGGTGCCGTTCCTGACCATCAACAGCGTCGCCCCGACGATCATGGCGTTCGGCACCGAGGAACAGAAGAAGTTCTTCCTGCCCAAGATCGCCGCGGGCGAGTTGCACTTCTCGATCGGCTACTCCGAGCCCGGCGCGGGTACCGACCTGGCGGCCCTGCGGACCACGGCCGTCCGCGACGGCTCCGGAGATGGCGACTACATCATCAACGGTCAGAAGATGTGGACCAGCCTGATCGCCTACGCCGACTATGTCTGGCTCGCCGTCCGCACCAACACCGAAGCCAAGAAGCACCGCGGCATTTCGATGCTGATCGTACCGACCACGGCCGAGGGCTTCTCGTGGACGCCGGTGCACACGATGTCAGGTGTCGACACCAGCGCCACCTACTACCAGGACGTGCGCGTGCCGACCGGCAGCCTGGTCGGTGAAG
>CAXMSM010000137.1:0-3348 GCA_964195655.1 uncultured Gammaproteobacteria bacterium
CCAGTCGCACACCGCGAACTTGCCGACGAAGCCACTGGTCAACGGGATACCGGCGAACGCCAGCAGGAACAGCGAGAAGACTATGCCGACAACGGGATAACGCCTGCCCAGGCCTGCCCAACGCGACATCGCCGTGGCTTCCTCACCCGCCGCGTCACGGACCAGGCTCACCACGGCGAACGCGCCAACGGTGGAGAAACCATAGGCAAACAGATAAAACAGAGTCGACGACAGCCCGGCCTCGTTACCGGCAATCACGCCGATCAGAATGAAACCGGTGTGCGCCACCGCCGAATACCCCAGCATCCGCTTCACGTCGGTCTGGGTGATCGCAGTGATCGTGCCGACCACCATCGTCAGGATCGCGATCGTCCACAGCACGGGCCGCCAATCGGCGTGCAACCCAGGCAGCGCTACGTAGAACAGACGCAGCATTGCACCGAATGCGGCGATCTTGGTAGCCGCGGCCATAAACGCCGTGATCGGAGTTGGTGCCCCCTGATACACGTCGGGAATCCACGAATGGAATGGCACAGCGCCGACTTTGAACAGCACACCGACCAGTAGCAAGCCGGTCCCGATGAGGGCTAGCGACGGCTTCCCAGCATCCGAAGCCACCGCGCCGGCGATGCCTTCAAGCGACAGCGTGCCCGAATAGCCGTACAGCATGGCCGCGCCGTAAAGGAAAAACGCTGACGAGAACGCGCCCAGCAGAAAGTACTTAAGCGCCGATTCCTGTGAGAGCAACCGCCGCCGTCGCGCGAGCCCGCACAACAGGTAAAGCGGAAGCGAGAGCACCTCCAGGGCGATGAACATCGTGAGCAAATCGTTGGCTGCGGGGAAAATCAGCATGCCGCCGACCGCGAACATAGTCAGCGGGAACACCTCGGTCTGGACCACGCCCGCCCGGGTGGCCAATTGCTCGGTGACACTTCCTGCGATCGCCGAGCCTTGTGGTGTGAACGCGTCCAGGCCCGCATTCGCGGCCGAGTCGCTGTCGGCATCCACAGAGTTCTGACCGGGCAGCCTGATCCGGCGCTCCCCGATGAGAAGGATTCCAAGCACCGCGACCAGCAGGATGGTGCCCTGCAGAAAGAGTGCGGGCATGTCGATGGCGACTGCTCCCATTACGGCGCTGGAACCGTTGCTGCCATGCAGGTCTCGCGCGAGTACCAACACTGCAACCAATGCCGCGACCAGCGCGGTGAGGCTGAGTGTGACCTGGGCGGCGTAGCGCCGCTGGCGAGGCAGGAACGCCTCGACGAGGACGCCGAGGACGGCCGCGCCCAGCACGATCAGCATGGGAGAGATCAGGCCGTACTCGACAGCTGGTGTCGGCAGGGACGTGGCTAAGTTCATCGCGCCGGGCCTTCCGCCATCCGGGGTGCCGGGTCGGTCTGGTTGATCGTCGTGAGCGTCTGAGTCACCGCGGGATTGATAACGTCGAGGGCGGGCTTCGGATACACCCCTAGAACCAGCAGCAGCGCGATGAGCGGAGCGACAACGGCGATCTCACGCGGCACCAGGTCAAATATTTTGCCCTCGCCCTCGGTCAACTCATCGGGCACCGGGCCCGTCATCATCCGCTGGTACGTCCACAGAATGTAGATCGCGGAGAACACCAGGGCGCTGGCAGCGAGCACGGCAAAGGCCGGGTAACGGGTGAATGTGCCGATGAGAACCAGGAATTCGCTGATGAACGGGGCCAGGCCGGGCAGCGACAGCGTCGCCAGTCCAGACACCAGGAAGGTTCCGGCCAATACCGGGGCGACCTTCTGCACGCCACCGTAAGCGCTGATGAGACGAGATCCTCGCCGGGACACCAGGAACCCGGCGATCAGGAACAACGCAGCCGTTGAGATGCCATGGTTGACCATGTACAGCATCGAACCCGACTGCCCCTGGCTGGTCATCACGAAGATGCCGAGGATGATGAAGCCAAAATGCGAGATCGACGTGTAGGCGATCAGTCGCATGACGTCTGTCTGGCCGATCGCGACGACGGCACCGTAGACGATCCCGATCACCGCGAGCGTGATGATCAACGGGCTGAAGAACGCGGCGGAGTCGGGGAACAGCGGCAGGCAGTAGCGGATCATCGCGAATGTGCCGACCTTGTCCATGATCGCCATCATCAGTACCGCACTGGCCGGCGTTGCTTCGACCGCCGAGTCGGGAAGCCAACGGTGCAACGGCCATAGTGGCGCCTTGACGGCGAAGGCGAACATGAACCCGCCGAAGAGTAGATGCATCACCATCGGGTTCACCACGAACTCACCGGTGGACACCGCGGCGACGATCTCGCGGAAGTCGAACGTCCCCGCGGCGAAGGCGTCGCTCTGTGCGGTCACCACATACAGGCCGACGACCGCCGCGAGCATGATCAGGCCGCCGAAGAGGTTGTACAGCAGGAACTTCACCGCGGCGGCACTGCGGTTGGCGCCGCCGAACCCGCCGATCAGGAAGTACATCGGGATCAGCATGGCCTCGAAGAACACGTAGAACAGCAGGATGTCCAACGACACCAACGAAATGAGCACCATGCCCTCGACGGCCAGGGTCAGTGCGAAGTAGATGTGCACCGAACGGCCGCCCCAGCTGAGTCGATCGCGGGCATCGTTCCAGCCGGCGATGATCAGTAGGGGCACCAGGACCGCGGTGAGAACAATCAGGGCCAGCGCGATGCCGTCGACGCCGAGAATGTAGCCGGTACCGAAAGACGGTATCCAGGTGTGGGACTCGACGAACTGGAACTGTTCACCGGAAGGGTCGAAGCCGACGGCCACCACGGCGGTGACGCCCAGGACCGCCAGCGACACTGCCAACGCAACCCATTTCGCAAGGCTGCGCATAGCTGCGGGCAGCAGCATCACCAACAATGCGCCGACCATGGGAACTGCCCACAGCGCCGTCAGCCACGGAAACGAGGTCACCACAGGTTCACCGCCAGGATCATCGCGACGACGAGGACCGTGCCGGCCAGCATCGCCAGAGCGTAGGACCGCGCGAACCCGGTCTGCAGCTGCGCCAGACCACCGGAAAAGCGCGAGACGAGGGCTGCCAGTCCGCTTCCCGCACCATCGACCGCTTCGTCGTCGATCTCCACAAGCCCCTGAGTGATGACCATGCCGGGCCGCATCAGCACCTTTTCGTTGAACGCGTCGCCGTAGAGGTCGTGGCGCGCGGCGACGGTCAGTGCCGACCCGGCGGGCACCTGCTCGGGAACTGGTCGAACCCCGTACATGCGGTAGGCGACACCGATGCCGATGGCCACGACGGACAGCACGATCACTGTCAGCACCCAGACCGGCATCACATGGTGGATTTCATGTGTGCCGACCACCGGCT
>CAXMSM010000138.1:0-6250 GCA_964195655.1 uncultured Gammaproteobacteria bacterium
GCTCGACCGCCGATTCGGGCAAAAGACCGGTCAGACCGGCGGATAAGCGGGTGGTGGGTACACCCCGCGCAGAATCCACGCCCACCAGTTGATGCCGTATTCCAACTCGTCACTTACGTCATAATCCGGATTCGGGTCCACCGCGATACCTCCCGTTCAGCTGTCGTCTGCATGCTGGCTCTGGGTGGAGTGTAGACGGGAGGGATCCGCGGCAACGTCACAACCGCCCGTCTAGACTGAACCAACCAGTTAGTCGACCCCGGGACGGCTCTGAGTGCGGTCCGGGCCCTGCATATAGTGAGTCGTCATGTCTGCAACCGTCACGGCCAACGGGATGTCCCGACGCGAAGAGTTGTTGGCGGTCGCCACCAAACTGTTCGCCGCGCGCGGCTACCACGGCACCCGCATGGATGATGTCGCAGATGCGGTCCATCTGAACAAGGCGACGGTGTACCACTATTACGCCAGCAAGTCGCTCATCCTGTATGACATCTACAAGGGTGCCGCCGACTTCACGGTCCACGCACTCCACGACGATCCGTCGGCGTCGGCCCGGGAGACGATTTACCATTTCACCCGACGCCTGCTCGTCGGTATCGCGAGCAACACTGAGCGGGCAGCGGTGTACTTCCAGGAGGGCCCCTACATCACGGAGTGGTTCACCGAGGAGCAGGTGGCCTATATCCGCGAGAAGGAGACCCAGGTCTACGAGCATGTCCGCGACGTGATCGACCGCGGCATCGCCAGCAGGGAGTTCTACGATTGCGACTCGCACGTGCTCGCTCTGGGCTACATCGGCATGACGCTCGGCTCCTACCGGTGGCTGCGTCCACACGGCCGGCGGACCGCGCAGGAGATCGCCGTCGAGTTCAGCACCGCGCTGCTGCGTGGCTTGATTCGCGACGAGTCGGTGCGGGAGGTATCGCCGCTCGGTGTCGACGTTGGGGCAACGTGAGTTGTGAGCTGGTCGATATGCTGAGCCAATGCCGCTGGTGAGTAAGACAGTCGAAGTGGTGGCCGGAGCCGATTCGATCATGGAGATCGTGGCCGACTTCGAGAGCTATCCACAGTGGAACGAGGAGATCAAGGGCTGCTGGGTACTGGCCCGTTACGACGACGGGCGGCCCAGCCAGCTACGGCTTGACGTGGTGGTACTAGGGCAGGCGGGCACCTTTGTCTCCGCGGTCTATTACCCGGGTGAGAATGAGATCTACACGGTCCTGCAGCAGGGCGATCACTTCGACAAGCAGGAACAGAAATTCTCGGTGGTGGCCATGGGCTCCACCTCGCTGCTGACCGTGGACCTGGACGTCGAGCCGAAGTTGCAGCTCCCCGCGCCCATCGTCAAGAAGGTCATCGGTGACGCGCTGGACTATCTGGCTGCCAACCTCAAGGCCCGAGCCGAGCGACTAAGCGCCAATTAGCGTCCCCCACGGCCCTGCGCAGGGTTATCGGCGGAGTAGACGGAGCACGAGACGTTGACCGTTCCATCTGGCCAGTCCGGCCCGGTTGCCGACCAGCCTTACCTGGCACGCCGCCGAAATTGGACCAACCAGGTAACCAGGCATGCGTTGATGAAGCCCGACAGCGCCGCGCTGAGATTTCTCGGCCGCACTACCACCTGGCGTGAACTCGACTGCCGGGTGGCGGCGGTGGCAGCCGCGCTGCACCAACGGGGCGTCGAGTTCGGCGATCGAGTCCTCATACTGATGCTCAACCGCACCGAGTTCATCGAGTCGTTCCTGGCAATCAACAAGCTGGGTGCCATCGCTGTACCGGTCAACTTCCGGATGACGCCGTCGGAGATCGCGTACCTGGTATCTGATTGTCAGGCCCGCGTCATGATCACCGAGTCGGTGCTGGCTCAGATCGCAGCCGGTGCGCGCGAACTGGACGCGACCTTGGCCACGGTGATAGTCGCGGGCCCGGGTGTTCAGGGCCCGGGTGTACAGGCTGGCGACCCACCTTCTCCCGCCTCCCTGGACTACGAAGACTCCCTGAACTACGAAGAGGTGCTTGCCCAGGCGCAAGATTCAGCGCCCGACCTGACCTTCCCTGATATTCCTGACGATTCGCCCGCGTTGATCATGTACACCTCGGGCACGACGGGCCGGCCGAAGGGCGCCGTGCTCACCCATAGCAACCTGGCCGGTCAGGCCATGACGCAGCTGTTCACAAATGGCGCCGACATCAACAACGACATCGGTTTCATCGGGGTACCGTTGTTCCACATCGCCGGTATCGGCAACACAATCGTCGGGTTGCTGCTGGGCCGGCCGACGGTGATATATCCATTGGGGGCCTTCGATCCCGGGGAATTGCTCGATGTCCTTGAGTCGGAGCAGGTGACCGGAATCTTTCTGGTACCGGCGCAATGGCAGGCGGTCTGTGCGGCCCAGCGCGCGAATCCGCGCACCCTCAAGCTGAGGACCCTGTCCTGGGGCGCCGCGCCGGCATCGGACACCCTGCTACGGGAGATGTCGCAGACCTTTCCCGCTGCGCAGATTCTCGCGGCCTTTGGCCAGACCGAGATGTCGCCCGTCACCTGCATGTTGTTGGGCGAAGACGCCATCCGCAAGCTCGGCTCGGTTGGGAAGGTGATCCCGACGGTGTCGGCGCGAGTCGTCGACGAGGAAATGAACGACGTCGCTATCGGTCAGGTCGGCGAGATCGTGTACCGGGCGCCCACCCTCATGTCGGGCTACTGGAACAACCCGAAAGCCACCGCCGACGCATTCGCGGGGGGTTGGTTCCACTCAGGCGACTTGGTGCGTCAGGACGCCGAAGGCTACATCTGGGTGGTCGACCGCAAGAAGGACATGATCATCTCCGGCGGCGAGAACATCTACTGCGCCGAGGTCGAGAACGCGCTGGCCGCTCATCCCGACGTGATCGAGGTCGCAGTGATCGGTCGAGCGCACCCGAAATGGGGGCAGGTCCCGGTTGCTGTCGTCGTCCTGCAGAGTTCGCTGGGCGCCACCGAACAGCCGTCGCTGGTGCCGGTCGATCTGAACGATTTTCTGACCGCCAGGCTTGCCCGCTACAAGCACCCGAAGGCGGTGGAGATTGTCGATGCGCTCCCGAGAAATCCCGCCGGGAAGGTTCTCAAGACGGAGCTGAGGGCCAGGTTCGGTGTTCAGAAAATCACTGAGGGACGCGAAAGATCCACTCCGCCAGGTGGTTCTGCGGGGGTTCACGGAGGTTAGTGCCGATGGGGCTGTTCGTTAGGGACAGCGCGTTCGATCCCGCCGAGGAGACACACGTCGGCGATACCATCGGCTACAGTCCGGTGGTCCGTCTTGCTGCCAAACGGTAGGGAGTCGGTGCTCACGGGGACGGAACTCGGGGCCGGAAGGGAGTGTGCTGCCGGTGCGCCACACCAGCGGTAGATCCGTCGCGGGAGCATCACGGTGGCCCTAACTTCCAAGTCGGCCAACATGTCCGGGTACGCCCGCGATCAGGTCACCTCGTGACGGCAGTTCTCGACCCGGCTTCGCAAGCCCCCGCCGAGCGCTCGACGGACGCGGTGTTGGCGTCTTGGCCCGCCCGTGCGGGCGCGTTCGTCGTGGATATGGTGCCCGGGTTCGCGATTATCGCGACGATGGCGCTGTTGGCGTTGACCGCGTCTGGGGAGGGGTGGCTGCGGTCGGTCTTCACCGCCGCAGGTGCGATGACGTTGTTAGTGCTGGCGCTGAACCGGCTGGTGCTGCCCAGTGCGACGGGATGGACGTTGGGCCGCGCGCTGTTCGGGATCGCGGTGCGACGCAGCGAGCCGAACGGTTCGAGCGCGGATGTCGGCGTCTGGCGGTTGACGTTGCGGGAACTGGCCCACTTACTGGACACCCTGGCCCTGTTCGTCGGCTGGCTGTGGCCGCTGTGGGACCGACGCTGCCGGACATTCGCCGATCTGGTCGCCGGCACCGAGGTGCACCAGGTCGACAAGCCGGAGCGCAACATGCGCCGATCCCTGGCGGGGGTCCTGATCGCGGCAGCGGTGCTGTGCGCGTCGGCGGCCAGCCTGGGCTACGCGCAGGTCTATCGGCAGGAGCGTGCGCTGGACGAGGCACGATCACAGATCGTCGTGCAGGGGCCGCGGATCGTCGAGCAGATGCTGAGCTACGACGGGAGCAGCCTGCCGGAGGACTTCGCTCGTGCGCAGACGCTGGCCACTGACGGTTACCGACCGCAGTTGATCGCCCGGCAGCGGGTTGTACAGGGCGCCTTGGAGAAGGGCGAGGCCACCACTAACGAATACTGGACGGCCAGTAGCGCGGTTCTGGCCAATCCTGTTGTGACGCCGGCGAAGGCGTCGATGTTGCTGGCGATGCAGGGCCAGCGCGGCACGAATCCTGAGGACCTCAAATTCATCACCGCGACGGTGCGGGTGAATTTCGACAAGTCGTCGGACGGGCAGTGGCGGGTCGCCGACCTCACGGTACTGAAGAAGCCTCAGATGAACAGGGTCGGCCAGTGAGCCCGCGGCGCCGGTTCGGGGACGACGCCGACTCCACCACGAACCTCGTCAGCCCCGACTACTTCCGGGTGTCCCCCAAACCTGCTCGGCGGTGGGGACTTCCACTGGTAGCCGTGCTGGCCGCGGTGGTGGTGGGGGCAGCGATCGCGGCCAGCACCCTGATGCTGGTCCGGCACGAGGTCGACCGCCGGGCGGTACTCGACGACGCGGCGGCGCTGGGCTACGCGCGCGAGTTCATGACCATGTACATGACCCTCGACCCGTCTGAGGCCAACGCGTACGCCGACCGTGTCCTCGCCCAGGCCACCGGTGACTTCGTGAGGATGTTCAAAGAGAAGCGGAGCGCGATCCTCATGCGGGTAGCTCGCGCCGAGGCGTCAATCGGGACGGTACTGGATGCTGGCGTACAGCGATGGAACGACGACGGCAGCGCCGACGTGCTACTCGCGACGGAGATCGCCACGACAACGCCAGATGGAACGTCGACGATCGAAAGCGGAAGCCGCTGGGTCGCAACGACTATCAAGGAAGGAGGGCAGTGGAAGATCAGCCGCCTGGTTCAGGTGATCTGACCGCCGACGATATCGGCACTTTGGCAGCTGGCGGAATTTACGAGAAATCGGCGAAGCGGTCGCCACTTCGGCACGCGACGGCGGATTCGCGCGTCAGTTGAAGCCCAGCCAAGCCGGCTGGGCACGCTCGCGTGAGTCGCACAGCACGGCCATGGTGTCGCAGGAGCCGCGTGGCGCGCCAGCGCCGGCCCACATGCCGCCGGTGTCGCGGCGCAACACGATCGCCGAGGACCCGCCGCCGTCGAGTAGCACTGCGGTATCGCTACCCATACCGCGGAACAGGTCTTGGATCTGGTCGGGTGTGTAACTGCCGCCCTGGAACACGTACATCTCGTCACGATCCCTGGCGTATGCGATGGCGGTGCGTGCCGCGCTCGGGCCCGGGTCGTTGAGTTGCCCGGTGTCACCGGGAGACAACAGACCGATACCGGCGACGGCGACGAACCTGGTGCCCTTGTCGATCAGGTCCTTGATGACCGGCGATGCCGCGTCGTAGTCCTCAAGGTGCTTCGGTGGCACCACGAATGGCGCCCCGGCTACCGGCATGATCATCGTCGACAGCACCTGCCAGTTCTCGTTTCCGCCGGAGAGGCCCTGCTTGCCCGCGTAGGCCAGCGTGCCTGTGGTCACGGTGTTGGTGCGCCCCAGTCCACGGGTGTTGTCGACATACGCTCCCAGCGGCGAACTGCAGCCGGTCGTTTTCCAAGAACCCCCCTGCTGTCCACGCACATCGAAGAAATTGGCGTTGATCGCGATCGTCGGTCGGCCCAGCGCCTGCCACGCCTGCAGCGGTGGGTAGATCTCCGCTGCCTGCCAAAGGCCCTCGCCGGTACGGGCGCGGGGATTGCGTTCACAGCGCGCCTGGTAGCCGGTGTGCGAGTCGGCGAGCAGTCGAGGGGTGAGTCGCTGCGAGGCTGCCTTGATGATCATCAGCCGGCCTCCGTTATTCATTTCGTACCAATTGCCGGCTGCGTTGAGCATCGGGGCGGGGAATCCGTTGCCGAAGTTGTAGACGAGGTAGGAGCCGCGGGTGTTGGCGATGGCGCCCGCAAGCAATTCGCGTGCGCCGGCCGCCGTGGCGACCGGGGTGCCCACCGAGGTGCCGAGCACGACGCACACCATCGCTACAGCGATGGCCCTGGCGCCGAGCGTGATGCGTCTGAACTTTGTGGCTGGAGTCGGCACCGGCGGCTCCTATCGACAG
>CAXMSM010000139.1:0-2188 GCA_964195655.1 uncultured Gammaproteobacteria bacterium
GACCGCGTGGTTGAGCGCGACCAGGAAATCGATAGTGCGGGTACCCGAGGCAACGGAAAAGTTGTTTACCCACGCCTCGGCGAGGTCACCGGGCCCCGAGGCCTCGCCGTTGTCGTCGACCGGCCTCAGGTAGGGCTTGAGATCCTCGGCCAGCGCCCTGGGGTACTCGAAACCAACAGTCTCGGCGTAATCCTCGATGAAGAAGTCGAACGGGTTGATCACCTTCAGGTCGGCGATCAGCCCGACAGTGAAGGTCAGGCGGCGAGTACGCGTCGGGAAGACGAGTCGGCCCATGAAGTTACCGAATGGGTCCTGCTGCCAGTTGACGAAGTGATCGGCGGGCTCGACCTGCAGCGAGTAGGCCTCGATCGGTGTGCGCGAGTGCGGCGCCGGACGCAACCGGACGACGTGCGGGTAGACCTCCACGAGACGGTCGAATGCGTAGCTGGTGCGGTGTTCCAGCGCCACCTTGATACCCATAACTTCAAATCCCATCACACCTGGGACGTCAATGCGGATCGCATCACATTTGTGAGGCCACCATGGCGGCCGCGGCCTTGGTGTGTCAGGCGCGGGTCAGCTCGAACAGCGGAATGGCCCGTGTGGTGTTGGCCTGGTATTCGGCGAACACCGGTGCTAGTTCGGTCAGCTTCGGATAAGTCACGTCGCGCTCGTCAGCGGGCAGCTCCCGCACAGCGACGTCGTAGGCGTCGGTGCCGACCTCGATGTACGCCCGCGGGGTGGCCCGCAGGTTATGCACCCACGCGGGGTCCTTCGGACCACCCGCGTAGGACCCGATGACGAGCATTTTGTCGTCGATGGTGATGTAGGCCAGCGGCGAGAGACGGGCCTTACCCGATTTGGCGCCGGTGCTATGCAACAGCAGCAGCGTGCCGCCTTCGAACGGGCCGCCCACCTTGCCGCCGTTGGCCCGGAACTCCTCGACGATGCTGCGGTTGAAGTCGTTCAGGGCAGAGACATCCGCGACGAGCTGGGCTTTGTCCGTGCTGCCATCGGAATCTGTCATGCCTTGTCCAGCTTCTCCGGCTTGGCATCTATTCCCGATTCCTTGCGCTGCTGCTGCGTGATCGGTGCCGGCGCGTCGGTCAGCGGGTCGACCCCGCCGCCACTCTTCGGGAACGCAATCACCTCCCGAATCGAGCCCACGCCGGCAAGCAGCGCCGTGATCCGATCCCAGCCGAACGCGATTCCACCATGCGGTGGTGCACCAAAGTCAAATGCTTCTAGGAGAAAGCCAAACTTTTCCGCGGCCTCATTCTTGTCGATCCCCATCATCGCGAACACCCGCTCCTGGATGTCGCGGCGGTGAATGCGGAGCGAACCGCCACCGATCTCGTTGCCGTTGCAGACGATGTCGTAGGCATCGGCCAGCGCCACGCCGGGATCAGTGTCGAAGGTGGCCACCGACTCCAACTTCGGTGCGGTGAACGCGTGGTGCACCGCAGTCCAGGCCCCCGACCCCATTGCTACGTCCCCGGCGGCCGTGGCCTCATCGGCGGCCTCGAACAGCGGCCAGTCCACCACCCAGGTGAACGCCCACACAGCCGGGTCGATCAGGTCGAGGCGCTTGGCGATCTCGATGCGGGTGGCCCCCAGCAGGCCACGAGCCGACTTCGCGGATCCCGCGGAGAAGAACACACAGTCACCCGGGTTAGCGCCGACGTGGGCGGCCAGGCCGTCCCGTTCGGCGTCGGAGAGGTTCTTGGCAACCGGGCCGCCCAGCTCACCGTCAGCGCCGATCAGCACGTAGGCCAGTCCCTTGTGTCCACGTTGCTTGGCGAACTCCTGCCATCCGTCGAGCGTGCGGCGGGGCTGTGACGCACCCCCGGGCATCACGACTGCCCCGACATAGGCCGCCTGAAATACCCGGAAGGGGGTGTCGGAGAAGTAATCGGCGCACTCAACGAGTTCTAGGCCGAACCGCAGATCAGGCTTGTCCGAACCGAACCGGCGCATTGCCTCCGAATAGCTGATCCGTGGCAGCGGAAGCGGAAGGTCATAGCCGATTAGGGACCACAAGGCCCGCAGCACCTCTTCTGATACCGCGATGACATCGTCGGCGTCGACGAAGCTCATCTCCATATCCAACTGGGTGAACTCGGGCTGCCGGTCGGCGCGGAAGTCCTCATCGCGATAACACCGGGCTATCTGGTAGTACCGCTCCATT